>NZ_KV790785.1:0-19461 GCF_001807735.1 Neisseria sp. HMSC31F04
TTTCCGCACAAATATCATAACTACTAATCTACGTCAGCCCCTTTTATAATGCAGTACAGTTTTATTTTATTTTTCGGTAAACGAGTTATAATTATAGGTTTATAAAAATAAGTCCCGCGATTACGGGTCACCTGAAAGATACAAACCATGAAGAAAGTTTTTATACGTACGTTCGGTTGTCAGATGAATGAATATGACAGCGAAAAAATGTTATCTGTTTTAGAGGAAGAGCATGGCGGCATAGAGCAAGTTGCAGAACCTGATGAAGCAGATATTATCCTTTTTAATACTTGTTCGGTGCGTGAAAAGGCGCAAGAAAAAGTATTTTCAGATTTGGGGAGAGTACGCCCGTTAAAAGATAAAAAACCAGATTTGATTATAGGTGTCGCGGGCTGTGTAGCTTCTCAGGAAGGTGAAGCAATCGTAAAACGCGCACCGTTTGTAGATATAGTGTTTGGTCCGCAAACACTTCACCGTTTGCCGCGCCTGATTGATGATAAGAAGGAAACAGGCCTTCCTCAAGTTGATATTTCTTTTCCCGAAATTGAAAAATTTGATCATTTGCCACCGGCGAGAGTCGATGGTGGGTCTGCTTTCATTTCTATTATGGAAGGTTGTTCGAAATATTGTTCTTTTTGTGTAGTACCATATACTCGAGGCGAGGAATTTTCCCGCCCCTTGAATGATGTATTGACGGAAATTGCCGGTTTGGCGCAGCAAGGTGTAAAGGAAATCAATCTCTTGGGGCAGAACGTTAATGCTTATCGCGGATTGATGGATGATGGTGAGGTATGTGATTTTGCTACTTTGCTGAGAATTGTGCATGAAATTCCCGGGATTGAACGTCTTCGTTTTACGACCAGTCATCCAAGGGAATTTTCTGATGCGATCATTGAATGTTACCGCGATTTGCCCAAGTTGGTCTCCCACCTGCATTTGCCGATTCAAAGTGGTTCAGATCGTGTGTTGAGTGCAATGAAGCGTGGCTATACGGCTCTAGAATACAAGTCGATTATTCGAAAGTTGCGTGCAATTCGTCCGGATTTGTGCTTGAGTTCTGATTTTATTGTTGGATTTCCAGGTGAAACTGAGCGGGAATTTGAACAAACGTTGAAATTGGTTAAAGACATTGCTTTCGATTTAAGCTTTGTATTTATTTACAGTCCGCGTCCTGGAACGCCGGCTGCCAATCTGCATGACGATACTCCTCATGAAGAAAAAGTGCGTCGGTTGGAGGCATTAAACGAAGTTATCGAGGCTGAAACGGCACGTATCAATCAAACCATGGTTGGTACGGTGCAGCGTTGTTTGGTTGAAGGTGTGTCCAAAAAGGATCCGGAGCAGTTGCAGGCTAGAACGGCCAATAACCGTGTGGTAAATTTTGTCGGTAATCCTGAATTGATCAATCAAATGGTTGAAATCAAGATTACGGAAGCATTTACATTCTCTTTGCGGGGTGAGTTGCTTTAAATGAGCCAATCTTGAAGCATAACAAGCTATATATGCTAGAGGCCGTCTGAAAAATATTTTTACTTCGATGAAGTTAATATTTTCAGACGGCCTTTCTCTATTTCAGTTTTGATAAAGTAGACGCTTTTCCTTTAAGTGAGGTGAAATTTCGTATATATAGCCCTACGCATAATGCCTAATACCCGCTACAATACGGTCGTTAATTACCAGGCAGTTTGTCCGCAAACTGCCTGTTTGTGAAAGGATGCCTTATGATTCCGAATTTAGCCAAAATAAAAATATTGTCGGCTACTGTTTTGACAGCCTTTTTTTTGAGCGGTTGCGCTGCAGCACTTATCGGTGGTGCGGCAGCCGGCACTTCTTCCGTGATTGACCGTCGCACTACGGGCGCACAGGCTGACGATCAGATTATGGAAATGCGGGTTAAGAATACCGCTATTTCTTATCTCAAGCAGAATAATAATTTGGAGGGTTACAATCCGAATTTGAGTATTGTCAGCTACAACCGGCATATTTTACTTTTGGGTAAGGTTGCCACAGAGGATGAGCGTCGTTTTGTCGAACAAGTCGCCCGTTCCGAGCAGTCTGCACAGGCTGTATACAACTATATCGAAATCGCCCCCCAAGTTCGTTCGTTCGGCAATATTTCTGCCGATACGTGGAGCACGACAAAAGTAAAAACCGTGATGTTGGGTGTGAACGGCGTTTATCCCGGTCGGGTGAAAATCGTTACTTATGACGGCGTTACTTACGTCATGGGTATTTTGACACCTGAAGAGCAGGCGGCGGTTACACAGAGGGTCAGCACAACGGCCGGCGTGCAAAAAGTTGTTACCCTTTATCAGAGTTATATGCCTAATAATTAAGCATAGCGTCAAACGATGTTTGAATCGGGCAAAGAAATACTATTCGGATGCAGGCTGCTCAGTTTTGCAGCCTGCTTTTCCAAAAGCTTGATGTAGTTTCAGCCGTCCTGCAAGACGGTTCCTCCCACATTAAAAGGAAACCTGAATGAACGAAGAAAACCCATCCGAAAATCAGCCGGTTAAAAAGAAAAGTTTTTTAAGCATCGGCAAATTATTCTGGTTTTTTATCTTTCTTCTCGCCGTTGCCGTGGCGGCGTTGCTGATCAATGTTTGGTTGGAGTTGCAACGTCCGCAGCCGCCGCAGAGTCAGCCTGTGCAGCAACAAAATACAGTGGAAGTTTGGTCGCCGAATGGTGCATCAGCTGTGGCTCCGGCCAATAACGGCAACCCGCTGGTACCGCAGGTGCCGAAAAACGAACCTGCTTCCAAGCCGGATGCGCCTGATGATACGGCGGTTGAAGCCGTTACTCCTCCGGCCAATAACAAACCGAAAGCGAAGGACAACAAAGTCAAAGACGATCAGATTAAGCAGGAAAAACTATCGCCCAATCAAGAAAAGCCGTTGGAGCCGATAAATCGATCTTCAAACAGCGATGAAGTACCGTTGGAGCCGATCAACAAACGTCCTAAAAACATTGAATCCGCGGTAGAGCCGGTTAACAAGCCTGCCCCTAAAGCAGACAATCCCGCCAAGCCGGCACCCAAGCGGCAGACAACCGACATGGACAACCTGTTCTGACATTAAACCTGTAACGGCAAAAGGCCGTCTGAAAAAAAACAACCCATTTTCAGACGGCCTTTGATTACATATTCTGGAAGAATACCCGTAAATCCGTTAAAATTTCGCCGTTTCCCCCTATGGATAATTGGAAGTAAAACGTGAACCGCCACCACAAATATCTCGCCCTTACCGCTGCCGTCTTACTGGCACTGACCGCCTGCGGTAAAGAAGAAAAAAACAATGATGTTCCGGCAGCCAAACCGCAAGAGCAGGTTTTTGCCAAGCCGGTCGAGGCACAGACCAGCCAAGGGAAAGTCGATATGCTGCTGCCCGACTTTACCAAGCTTATGGAGCAGGAAGGTGCGACCGTGGTCAACATCCAGGCAACCAAACAAACCGAAAATAATGCCGACCAAACCGACCACAGTCCTTTCCCCGAAGACGATCCGTTTTACGATTTCTTCAAGCGCCTGGTGCCCAACGCCCCGCAACTGCAAGCTCCCGATGAAGACAAAGATCAGAATTTCGGTTCCGGCTTCATTATCAGCGCAAACGGCTACATCCTGACGAACGCCCACGTGGTGGCCGGCATGAACAGCATCAAAGTAACATTGAACGACAAGCGAGAATTCAGTGCCAAACTCATCGGTTCGGATGCCCAATCAGATGTCGCCTTACTGAAAATTGAAGCCGAAGGCCTGCCGACAGTGAAAATCGGCGATGTCAAAACCCTCCGCATCGGCGAATGGGTGGCCGCCATCGGTGCGCCGTTCGGATTTGAAAACAGCATTACGGCTGGCATCGTTTCCGCCAAAGGCCGCAGCCTGCCGAACGAAAACTACACCCCGTTTATCCAAACTGACGTTGCCATCAATCCGGGCAACTCGGGCGGCCCGCTGTTCAACCTAAACGGACAGGTTGTCGGCATCAACTCCCAAATTTACAGCCGCAGCGGCGGCTTTATGGGTATTTCCTTCGCCATTCCGATTGACGTCGCCATGAATGTGGCCGACCAGCTCCGCACCACGGGTAAAGTGCAGCGCGGACGGCTGGGCGTCATCATTCAGGAAGTCAATTACAACCTGGCCAAATCTTTCGGCCTCAGCAAACCGATGGGCGCGCTGATTACCCAAGTGATGCCCGACGGTCCTGCGGCACAGGCCGGATTGAAGCAGGGCGACGTCGTCCTCAGCGTGAACGGCGAAGAAGTGCGCGCCTCCAACGACCTGCCCGTCATGGTCGGCTCCATTGCACCGGGCAAGGAAATTACGCTCCAAGTCTGGCGCAACGGCGAAGTCATCGAGCAAAAAATCCTGCTCGACAATGCCGATAAAAACAATGGCAGCCGAAGCGGCCATACCGGCAGCGACAGTAGTGCCAATCTGCAAAACCAAAGTTTCACCCTCGACAACATCGGACTGACGCTGGCCGAACAGATCACGGGCGACAAACACCGCCTGCTGGTACTGCGTGCCGACAAAGTGGCGGCCCAAGCCGGATTGAAGCGCGGCGACTACATCCTGTCCGTCGGCCAAAATCCGGTAACGGACGAAGCCTCGATGCGGGGTGCGTTGGAAAAAGCGGGCAACAATATCCCGCTGCTCGTCCAGCGCGGCGAGAACACCCTGTTCCTCGCGCTCAACCTGCAATAACCATCCGACCACCCGTTTCAGACGGCCTCCAGGCCGTCTGAAAAATCTTTCATACTCTGAAAACCATGATACCGAAAACCCTGCCGCGCGGCCCCATAATGGCCGATGTCGAATCCTTCCGACTCACCGACGAAGAAAAAGAACGCCTGCTTGATCCCGTTATCGGCGGCGTGATTCTGTTTCGCCGAAATTTCCAAGATAGAGAACAGCTGACCCTGCTCGTGCAGGAAATCAAAGCCCTGCGCCAACCACCCCTGATTGTGGCCGTCGATCATGAAGGCGGCCGCGTGCAACGGTTTATCACGGGTTTTACCCGCCTGCCCGCCATGCGCGTATTGGGCGAAATGTGGGACGGACAAGGGGCGGAAGCCGCCAAAGAACGGGCGGAAACGGTTGGTTGGGTGCTGGCTGCCGAACTGGCCGCCTGCGGCATCGATTTGTCGTTTACACCGGTATTGGATTTGGACTGGGGCAATTGCGCCGTTATCGGCAACCGCAGCTTACACAAAGATGCGGACGTGGTGATTGAATTGGCGTTGGCATTGCAGCGCGGCCTGAACCGCGGCGGCATGAAATCCTGCGGCAAACATTTTCCCGGCCACGGCTTCGTCGGCGGCGACAGCCATCTGACCCTGCCGCACGACTCACGCAGCTTGGACGAATTGCAGGCGGACGACCTGCGTCCGTTTGCCGCCCTGTCTGCCGCAGGCATGGCCGCCGTTATGCCCGCCCATGTAGTTTACGGAAAAATCGACAGCCGCCCTGCCGGCTTTTCACCCGTTTGGCTACAAGACATTCTGCGCGGCCGGCTCAAATTCGACGGTGTGATTTTTTCCGATGATTTGACCATGGAAGGTGCGGCTGCCGCAGGCGGCATCACGCAGCGGGCACAGGCGGCATTCCGTGCCGGCTGCGACATCGCGCTGGTTTGCAACCGGCCGGATTTGGTGGACGAACTGCGCCGCGATTTTGTCGCGCCCGACAATCCGCAGTTGGCGGCCCGTTGGCAATACATGGCCAATGAGCTGATGCCCGCGCAGGCACAGGCCGTGCTGCAAACCGAAGCCTTCCGGCACGCCCGTATGCTGACGGAGCAGCTGTCGGGCGTCAGGGATTTGGCCGGCGGCGTGCAGGTGGGCGAAGCGTTTTAAATACAAGGGCGATTATAAGGCCGTCTGAAAGTGTGGCTGCGGTGCGGCGACAACTTTTCAGACGGCCTTTTTATGCCTGCTTTCCTGTGCGGCTGCTGTCCCGTGCGTTGGAGAACCTGCCGTGTATCCGGTGTGCCGGGCACGTTTAAAACTGTTTCTCCACGCTGACAAACCATTGCATATTCCGCCGCGAATAGAAGCCGCCCATATTGCTGTCCACTTTCAGGTATTGCAGGTTCAGGCGCGGCACCAAGCCTTTCCACGACAATTTTTCGTGCCAGACGGATGCGCCGGCCTGATATTCGCGGTCTTTGCGCACGAATCGGTAAACCAGCGTGCCGGGCGCGTCGAAAACACGGCGGGAGTAGCGCAGGTTGGCGCGCAGGCCGAGGCCGTCTGAAAAGGTTTTGAATACGCCCAGCCGAACGCCTTTGCGCACGGAAGCCTGTTCCGCTTCGCGCGTGATGTCGTGCGACCAGTCCGCGCCGCCGAACAGCAGCCAGTTTTTCGGTGCGGCGTATATCAGGGTTGCGCCCGCCGACGGCATGTGGCCGTCGTAACGTGCCGCCGTGCGTTCTTCGCGATAGCGTTTCCAGATATGGCTCGCGTTGAGCGCGATGCGCCATTTGTCGTTCAGACGGCCTGAAAAGTCGGCCTGTGCGCCGAATACTTGGTTGTAAGGTTCGCCGCCCAGACGGTTGTATTCGATAAAGGGCAGGATGCCGAAGGAGCGCGTTACGGAGCGGTTTTTGTAGCCTGCGGCAAAGTGGATGCTCTGCTCGTTGTATTCGCGGCGGTCCCAATAATGTACGCCGTCGCCGTTCAGACGGCCTGCGGCGAAGTGGCGGCCGCCCAAGTTGATTTCGCGTGATACGCCCAAGCCGTAGCGGATACCGTGCGCGCTTTGGGGCAGGCTGTCGGCGGTTTTCCGCCATTGCCTGCCGTCCCATTCGATGATTTCGGCTTCGGAAGCGTTGTTTACATTGTCGGTGGCGGCGTATTGCAGGGAAATTTCGGGCTGCCAGCCTTGTTCTTTTTTGATGGCTGCCAGATAACGGTCGGCCAGTGTTTGCATGTCGGGCTGCAGGCCGGGTTTGGCACGTTGCAGTTCCGCAGCCGCTTCGCGGTATTGTTTGTTTTCAAACAGCATGACACCCAAATCAAAACGCGGATAGGCCAAGCCGGGCTGTTGCGCCAAGATGCCGCGATACAGTGCGACGGCTTCATCGTGACGGAGTTGGGTGCGGCGGAGTGCGCCGAGTGCGTAGTCGTGGAGGATGGGGTCGCGCGCGGGCAGGGTTTGGTATTTTTGCAGCAGTTTTGTCAGGCGCGGCCAGTCTTGTTCGGTCAGTGCGCGGCTAATTTGCGCTTCCAGGGTGCTGCCGTTGTCGTCGGAAAGGACGGCGGCGGGCGGTGCGGGTTGGGGCGGTGGCTCGGGGCTGATGGGTGTTTCCGGCAGTCGGTCGAATGAAACCGGTGCGGGAACGTGCACGGTTTCGGATACGGCGTGGAAGGGTAAAAGCAGCAGGAGCAGGGAGGCTATTTTCATGGCGGTATGGATGGGAGGGGGACGGAGGCCGTCTGAAAATGCCGGCCGGCGGCGATTATAGCGGAAATGCTTTGGCAGGACGGAATATGGCGGATGATGCGGGGTGCGGCGGTATGGCCGCAGTCTTGGCGGAATTTCTGAATGGCTGATGCCGGTTGCGTCCGTATCCGGGTTGGAAACGAAAAGGCCGTCTGAAACGGTTTTCCGGTTTCAGACGGCCTCTCGAGCATCTTATCCTGTGGACGGCTTAATCGTCGTTGCCGGCCAGTGAAAGCAGGATGTGCAACAGGCTTTGGAAGATGTTGTACAGTGAGATGAAGATGGTCAGCGCCGCGCTGATGTGGCTGTCTTCGCCGCCTTCGATGACGGTTCGCACTTGCCACATGATGACCAGCGAGCTGAAGAAGACGAATGCGCCGGCAATGGCCAGTCCGAAGACAGGCATTTGCAGGAACAGGTTGGCCACCACGGCAATCATCAGGATGACGCCGCCGACGGAGAGGAAGCGGCCGAGGGCGTTGGTGTCAACGTTGGCTTTTCGCGCCATCACCGACATGACGCCGAATACCGCCGCAGTCATCAGGGCTGCGGTGGCGACGAGGTTCGCGCCGCCGGGAATGCTCAGGCTGTATTGCAGCAGCGGGGAAATCAGCGCGCCCATGCCGAAGGTGAAAACCATCAAAAGGCCTGCGCCCACGTTGCTGTAGCGGTTTTTCTCAATCAGGAAAACCATGCCGTAGAAGAAGGCGAAGAAGGCGATGATGCCCGCCCAGCGGTTGCCGGTGAGACTGAAGAGGTTGAAGCCCGTGGCGGCAGCGGCGAATGCGCCCAGCGCACAGGGGATGAAGGACACTGCCAAGAGGCCGTAGGTTTTGCGCAAAACGCTGCTGCGCTGCACGTCCATGGCCGGGTTGGTATAGTCGTAAACATCATGTTGCATGGTGTCGTTCCTATGTGTGGGTTGGTGAATAAGGATGAGGATTGTAACAGTAAGTCTTGAAAATGCGAAGGTTTTACTTTGTTTATTCAAATAATAGCGAAGAGGCCGTCTGAAAAGTCGGTTTCGGGAGGTTCGGTGTCCTGACTCTGCCGGAAACGTTCTTTTCAGACGGCCTTTTTACTGTTTAGCGTTTGCCGGTCATGCGGCTGTAAATGGCGAGGATGACAACGGCCGCAATGGTGGAGACAATCCAGCCTGCCGGTTGGTTAGGACCGTACCAGCCGAGCGTCTGTCCGGCCCAACTGCCGAGCAACGAGCCGCCGATGCCGAGCAGGGTGGTGAAGATAAAGCCGAGTTTGTCGCGGCCGGGGTAGAGGAATTTCGCCAAAACACCGATGATGAAACCGATGAGGATGGTAGCAAGCATGTTTTTTCCTTTGTTTGGGTGTGTACAGGGCGGCAATATGCGGCAAGGGGGCAGCTTTTAAATGCCGTTTGCAGTAATTTGATGTTTTTTGACGCTTGTTTACATGGAGGCCGTCTGAAAAACCGGTTTGAACGGTTTGTGACGGGTGTTTGCGCGCTTAGTGCCTGCCCGAACGCCAGATGGACCAGATAATCCACAGGCTGTTGGCAAAGGCCAGCAGGTAGCCGGTCAGGCCGAGGAAACCGGGGGCTTTGTCTACACTCATGACGATGGAGGAGCCGATAATCAAGGCGGCGGTAACGATGCCCATGGTCAGGCGGTTGGTGGCGCGGTCGAGCTGGTGGCTGAGGTCGTCCAGCCGTTTGAGGTCGAGGTCGAGGCTGAATTGTCCTTTTTGCAGCCGCCGCGACAGGCGGATGAGGGTTTGCGGCAGTTCGTCGGCGGTTTGCAGCAGGGTGTTCAGCTGCCTGCGGCTTTTCCGTACGATGTAGTCGGGGGAGGCGAGGCGTTTCAGTTCGGCCAGTACGATGGGTTTGGCCTGTTCCAAGAGTTCGGTCGAGCCATCCAGCCGTTTGACCACGCCTTCGAGGGTAATCAGCGTTTTGAACAGCATCACCAAATCGGCGGGCAGCGTCAGGCCGTGGCCGCGCATGATTTGGGTGATGTCGTTGATGACTTGGCTGATGCGTAAGTCGCTGACGGGAGTGTTTTCGTAGTTCAACAGCATTTCCAGCACGTCGGCACCCAGCAGGTTTTCGTCGGGCAGTTCGCCCTGCGCCCAGTTGCCCAGCACATATTGCATGGTAAACGGGTCGCGCTCCGCCAGGGCTTTGATGAGGGAAAGGATTTCGTGCCGCCTCGGGGCGGAAAGGTGGCCGACCAGGCCGAAATCAATCAGGCTGATCCGCCCGTCGTCGCGGATGAAGATGTTGCCGGGGTGCGGGTCGGCATGAAAGAAGCCTTGCTGCAAAATCATGGCAAATAAGGTGTCGGTAATGCGCCGTGCCAGTATGGCGCGGGTTTCAGACGGCATCCGGTCGATATCGGCATGGCGCAGGAGGGTACCGCCGACATATTCCTGCACCAGAATCTGGCGGTTGGAATACTCGGCATAGACCTTGGGAATGTGGACGAAAGGATGGCCGGCAAAGGCATTGGCGAAACGCTGCATATAGCGCAGTTCGAACGACAAATCGGTTTCCCTGGCCAGGCTGCGGGCAAAATACTGAACCATCTGAACCGGCCGGTAGCGGCGGGTTTCGGGGATTTCCGTTTCGATGAGGGCTGCCAGGTGGTTCAAAATACGCAAATCCGCGCGTATGCTTTTTTCAATGTCCGGCCGCTTGATTTTAACCGCCACCCGTTCGCCGTTGCGCAAAACCGCGCCGTGCACCTGGGCGATGGACGCACTGCCGACCGGTTTGCCGTCCAACTCGGCAAACACTTCGTCCATCGGCCGGCCGAGCCGTGCCTCAATCAACGCGCCGATGTCTTCCGTGGCAATCGGCGCGACGTTGCATTGCAGCTGTTCGAATTCCTCTATCCACTCGGCATTGAAAATGTCCACCCGCGTGGACAAAATCTGCCCCAGCTTGACAAACGTCGGCCCCAGTTCCTCGAAAGCCAGGCGGAAACGGCGCGGCGTAGGGATGTAGCGGCTGTCCGCATCGGGGTTTTCAGACGGCGTTTTGCCCGACAATTTGATACGCTGCACAAACTCGCCCAAGCCGTGTTTGGTTAGAATGGCAATGATTTCGCGCAGCCGCGAAAAATCGCGCATAGCGAGTAAAGTTGGTATCATCATGGCGGTTATGTGGTATCTTTCGGCTCGACAGATGCCCAGCATAGCATATTTTTGCGCGCGGACGGCACAGGAGGCCGTCTGAAAAAAATGGTTACCAACACCGTCGGCAGGCTGCCGGATAGCAGGGCCGACAAGCAAGCGAAACAACAGCATGACCCATTTGAAACAAATCCTTACCTACTTCTTTACGGTGTTTGCCCTATTGACGGCAACCCTTCCCGCCGCCTACGCCGACAATAAGAAAACGGCCAAAAAAGAAACCGTCAAAAAAGACGCAGCTAAAAAAGACAACGCCAAAAAAGAGCCGGCCGACAAGAAAAAAGACGATAAAAAGAAAGACGGGGCAAAGTCGGAAAACAGCAAAAAAGACAATGCCAAAGGCGGCAAAAAACAGGAAAAAGAAAAGAACAACGCCAAAAAAGAATCCCCAAAAGAGGCTGCCAAAAACAGCAAAGAAAAAAAAGATAATAAAGACAGTAAAAATAAAAAAGAAACAGGCAAAGACAAAAAAGAAAACAAACAAGCAGCACAAGCAGGCGGCAGAAACCAAGAAAGCCAAAAGAAAGACGGCAAACAAAAGGACAAAAAGGCCGATACCGCCAAACAAGAAGCCCTGAAAAAGCAAGAGGCCGCGAAAAAAGAAGCGGAACGCCGCGAGGCGGCAAGAAGGGAAGCCGCCCGCCAAGAAGCTGCACATCGAGAGACTCCGCCCGCCCCGCCCCCGTCCGCTCCCCGCCAGTCTTATGACGAAGACGGCATGCAGGCACTGGTCAAACAGCAGTCGGAAACAGAGCGGCGTCAGGAAGCAAAAGCCCCTCCCGCCCCTTCTCCGAAAGTGGAATTTTCCGAGTCCGCTTCAAGCCAATCCTCTTCAAAACGTACCGCAGCCCTTTCCCGCCGCGAAGCGGACGAATTGATCGGCAACGCAATGGGATTACTCGGCGTCAGCTACCGTTTTGGCGGAACATCCGTCAGCAGCGGTTTCGACTGCAGTGGCTTCATGCAGCATATTTTCCGCAAAACCATGCAAATCAACCTGCCCCGCACATCGGCAGAGCAGGCTAAAATGGGTGTGGCGGTCAGCCGAAGCGAACTCCAGCCGGGTGACATGGTGTTTTTCAGCACTTCGCGCGGACGCATCTCGCACGTCGGCCTCTATATTGGCAACAACCGCTTCATCCATGCCCCGCGCACCGGAAAAAGCATCGAAATCACCAGCCTGGGCAACAAATACTGGAACAGCAAATACGTTACCGCCCGCAGGGTGAAACGCTACGATTCAGGTCGTTTTACCAGATAAACCATAAGGATAGAGGAGTCTGAAATATGGCCATGCCCGACATGCCGAAATGGTACGGTGACGACGGCAGCATCGTTTCCTGCACCGAAAAAATCAAAGTCATGAACGAAAACATGACGGAACTCTTCCAGCTGGCGCAAGATGCGTTTGAGGATGCTCTGTTGATGGGCTGCGGAGAGGAACAGCTGCGCGAATACCTTGCCGCCCTGGTGGCCGGAGTGGAAAACCCATACCAAGGATAAAGGCATTTGCAGCCTGCAAGCAGAGGCCGTCTGAAAGCAGAATATTGTTTTTTCAGACGGCCTCCTTCGTTTTTATTGCAACATAACATCTGAGGAACTTGTCATGCGCCGTTTCTGCATGGTTTTACTATTTATCCCCCTTTTGAGTGTTGCGGCGCAGCCGGAAGGCTTGGCCGTGGTGGCCGACCCGGACGGCCATGTCAACCTGCGCGCCCGTCCCGACTTGAAAAGTAAAGTATTGGCCAAGCTGCCCAACGGTACGCCGATTTATTGCCTCTCCGACGAAGCAGGCGACGGCGGCGCGCAGTTTTGCGACGCGAGGCTGCAAACGCCGTCTGAGGGCGGCTTCGTCCATCACAGCCGATTGGTTTTCCCCAAACGCGGCGGCGGCTTTGTCCCCCTTCGGTTGCGGCACAACGGTTCGGACGGCATAACGTTGTCCGCCGCAGGGCAAACCATCCGCGTTACCGCCGCCCGTTTCAAGCCGAACAAAGCCGATTTTTCCGGCATCGACAAGCAGGGGTATACGGCCCGCCGCTATCGGGGCCATCCTTTCTATGGTACGGACAACATGATTCCCGACGAAGTCTTCGTGCCTGCAAGCATCACGTTGAACGGCCGCCCCGTACCCGCTACCCAGTTGCAGGGGCTGTTTCATCCCGTTTATGCCGCCAACCCGCAAGCGGGCAATTTTTGGCATACTTGGGAAGCCTATTACCGCCCGGACAGCGGAACCGTTTATCTCTATGCCTCATTGGGGACGGACGGCGCACCTTTCGGCGTTACCTTCGTGTTTGAAAAAGGCCGGTTTGTCCGCCGTTATTTGTGGGGGGAGGCGGTTTAAAGCGGAATCGGGCTTGGGCTGTCGTTTTCGTTACACTTGAATATAAAAAGTGCAAGGTGATTGTTATGATGAAATATTTTTCGATTTTTGTTTTATCCGCCCTTTCGGCATACAGCGTGCAGGCGGCCGATACGGCGCAGCAGTTGCGGAAACGCGATCGTGTTCGGCCGCCCGTATTGAAAGTATTGCCGACCCGGGACGGCGCGGCGGGCGGAGAACTGGTCATGCTGCTCGATATAGACGAGAAGGGCAGGGTAAAACGCCGCGTGTGGCAGGAAGGGAAGTCGGGCAATCCGGCATTGCGCAGGCAGGCCGTTGCCGATGCGGGGCAGCCGCAGTTTACGCCGCCGAAATCGTGCGAAACGGCAGAGGACGGGCAAACAGTCTGCAAGCCGGTGAAATCTTATGCCGAATATGTTTATCTGTTTTACGGCCCGGGCGAAAACCGCGAGGGCGAGGCCTATTTCCTGCCGGTTCCGCCTTATCCTGCCGTATCGTTCTATGAGGCTGAGGAGGGGACTGTTCGCATAGCGGTGCATGTCTCGCCGGAAGGGAAGGTCGTTTCGGCAAAAGTCCCGTCTAAAAGGTTCGTCAGGTTGGATCGTGCCGCTCACAAAGCGGCATTGGAGGGAATTTATTTTCCCGCCATACGGGACGGGAAGCCGGTAGATACAAGACTCTTCCTTCGGTTTAACTTTATTTTGCCACAGGATAAGCCGTCTGAAAGTGCGGCTTCGGCAGAGTGAAAACGGTATGGCCGTCAAAACGGAACGAAACGCCGGCAAAAGTTAAAACCCGCAAGGCCGTCTGAATTTTCAGACGGCCTTTGTTACAATGCGGCCTTCCGCCGTTCGGCTTTTTGAAATTCGCAACATGAAACAATCTTCCAGCTGGCTGCATGCCGCCGCCGTTTATACCGACCCGCGCGCCGTCGTGCTGTTTTTCCTCGGATTTTCCGCCGGTGTGCCGATTATGCTGATTTTTTCCAGCCTGTCGTTGTGGTTGAGCGAGGCCGGCGTGTCGCGCGATATGGTAACGATGTTCAGCTGGGCGGCTTTGGCTTATTCGTTCAAATTCGTTTGGGCACCGCTAATCGATTCGTTGCCGCTGCCTGTTTTGGGAAGGCTGGGTTGGCGGCGTTCCTGGCTGCTGTTGTCGCAGGCGGCCGTGGCGTCGGCCATCGTTTGGATGGCGATGGTTAATCCGGCGCAGCCCGGGGCTTTGGCGATGATGGCGGCGGCGGCGGTGCTGCTCGGCTTTTCTTCGGCCACGCAGGACGTCGTTATCGATGCCTACCGCATCGAGGCGGCGGGGGACGATACGGCGATGCAGTCGGTAACGTCGGCCACTTACAATGCGGGGTACCGCGTCGGCATGATTGTTTCCGGCGCGGGCGCGCTGTATGCGGCGGAAACGTTCGGGTCGAAGTCGGGGCATTATGTGTATGCCGCGTGGCAGCAGACGTATTTGCTGATGGCGGCGGTGATGGCGGTGGGCATGGCGACGGTTTTGCTGATGCGCGAGCCGGAGGTGGCCGCCCGTGCGGACAAACGGCGCAGTTTGGCGGACAGCCTGCGCCTGATTGTGCTGTTCCTCGGTTCCGTGTCGGCATTTGCGGCAATGTTTTCCTGGTTCGGCGGTTTGTTTTCGAAGCAGGACGATGCGCTGTTGGGCTTGCTGGTTGAGGCGGCCCGCCTGACGATGTCGGTGGGTGCAGCGGGGCTGGCCGGTGCGTTTTTGGTGTGGCTGAAAATCGTGCCCAAACAGTTGGCCGTCGATACCTGGGTAACGCCCGTGGCCGATTTTTTCCGGCGTTACGGCCGTTCGGCCCTGCTGCTTTTGGCTTTAATCGGGCTGTACCGTATTTCGGATATTGTGGCCGGGGTGATTTCCAATGTGTTTTATCAGGAAATGGGGTTCAGCAAAAACGAAATCGCGGCGGCGGTGAAAACCTTCGGCGTGGTGATGGCAGTGGCGGGCGGTTTCCTCGGCGGGCTGCTGTCGCAGCGGTTTTCGCTGATGAAGATGATGATGGCCGGCGCGGTACTGGCTTCAGCTACCAATCTGTTGTTCATTACGCTGGCTTATCGCGGGCACGACGTGTTGTTTATATATTTGGCGGTCGGTTTCGACAATTTGGCTTCCGGGCTGGCGGGCGCGGTGTTCGTCGCCTTCCTCTCTTCGCTGACGAATATCCGTTTCACCGCCGTACAATACGCCATTTTCAGTTCGCTGATGACCTTGCTGCCGAAAACGCTGGGCGGCTATTCCGGCACGATTGTGAGCAAAATCGGCTACCCGGGCTTTTTCCTGTTTACCGCGCTGATCGGCCTGCCGGTGCTGTTGCTGGTGTATTGGGTTGATAAGAAAATCTACCGTCAGGCTGAGGCCGTCTGAAAACCGTCCGCAAAGGAAAGACATGACATCCGTTTCGCAATACGCCGTGTTCGGCAATCCGATTGCCCACAGCAGGTCGCCCGAAATCCACCGGCTGTTTGCCGCCCAGGAAGGGGTGGAAATCGAATACGGCCGTTGTTTGGCCGACATCGGCGGCTTCGCGCCGGCGGTGCGGGCGTTTTTCGCTTTGGGCGGCGCGGGGGCGAATGTTACCCTGCCGTTTAAAACCGAAGCCTTCGCATTGGCCGACGAGTTGTCCGAACGCGCCGCAGCGGCAGGTGCGGCCAATACGCTGATACGGCTTTCAGACGGCCGTCTGAAAGCCGACAACACCGACGGCGTCGGTTTGGTGCGGGACATCGCCCGCCAAAACGTTTCCCTGCGCGGCAAACGGATTTTGGTGCTGGGTGCGGGCGGCGCGGTGCGCGGCGTGCTGCAACTGTTGCTGGCGCAAGAACCTGCCGCCGTTACCGTTGCCAACCGCACGCCGTCCAAAGCGCATGAGTTAGTGCAACAATTCGGCGTGCTGTCTTGCGCTTTGGCAGACGCGGCGGAAGGCTTCGACATCGTCATCAACGGCACGTCGGGCGGCTTGAACGGGCAAACCCCCGATGTATCCCCCGCCGTTTTCGAACATTGCGAACTGGCCTACGATATGGTTTACGGCCGCGAACCGACTGCCTTTATGCGTCTGGCGCGTCAAAACGGCGCGCACAAGGTTTCAGACGGCCTCGGTATGCTGGTCGGCCAGGCCGCCGAATCCTACCGCCTGTGGCGCGGGTTTTCGCCCGATGTCGAACCCGTTATCGAAACATTGAGAAAGGCCGTCTGAAAATGTTGAAATGGTTGATTGCATTACCTTTTTCCGCCTTTATCCTGTTTAACGCCTATGTTTACGGCAGCATACTGACCTACCGCGCCGTCGCCCCGCACCACAGCGCGTTTATGACCATGCGGATGAACGAATTCCGCAGCGAAGGGCGGGAAGTTGCCTTGGACTACCGCTGGATTCCCTACAACCGCATCTCCGTCAATCTGAAAAAGGCACTGATTGCCTCGGAAGACGCGGCCTTTGCCGAACACGGCGGCTTCGACTGGAACGGCATACGCAACGCCATGCGCCGCAACGAACGAAGCGGCCGCATCAAAGGCGGCGGCTCGACCATCAGCCAGCAGCTTGCCAAAAACCTGTTCCTCAACGAGTGGCAGAGCTACATCCGCAAAGGCGAGGAAGCAGCCATCACCGCCATGCTCGAAGCCACCACCGACAAAGACCGCATCTTCGAACTCTACCTCAACGTTATCGAATGGGATTACGGCGTATTTGGCGCGGAAGCTGCCTCGCAGCGTTTTTACCGCAAACCCGCCGCCACCCTGAGCAAACAACAGGCCGCCGCCCTGGCCGCCCGCGTTCCCGCCCCGTTGTTCTACGCCGACAACCCGAACAGCAAACGCCTGCGCGCCAAAACCAACATCATTTTGAAACGCATGGGTTCGGCGGAATTGCCGGAAGAATAGAAAGAGGCCGTCTGAAAGCCGTTTTCAGACGGCCTTCCCGCCGCAGAACCGATACAGGGTATAGTAAGGCCGTACCGCCATTCCCGTGCAGGCGGGAATCCGAGCCTTAGGCTGCCGGAAATATGCAGGGCTGCCGCAAGCCGATGACGGCAATCGGATATTGGCCGTTTCAATTCACCGCAAAAGGAGCAGGCATCATGCTGACGCCGAAACACAGCGAACTGTTCGACATCCCGTTTTACCAGTTTTCCCAGTTGAAAAAATACCAGCCGGAGTCGATTCCTCAAATCAAAGCCGACTACAAGGCGGCGTGGCAGGATTGGCAGGCCTTGATTCGGCAGGTGGCGGAAGATTTGGGTGCGCCGTTCGCCCCGCCGCACATCGAACGCTGGTGCAACGGCTGGCAGGTGCGGGCGCATTTTTTCGCCTATTTCAAATACGCGCAATACAGCGATGCGGCGGCGATTTTGTCGGTGTTGCTCAACCGCCGCCGCCTGACCGTCAGCCTCGACTGGCATTGCTACAAGGCCGATGTTTCGCCTATCGCCCTGCCGCAGTACAACCGCTGGCTGGATGTTTTGGAAGCCGAACGTTATGCGGCTTTCGATATTTGGCACGGTGCAGACGACGAATACGCCGATTATCCGATCATGGCGCAAAGCGGCGTGCCCGCTTTGGACGGCAAAGACGATTTCTTCTGCATCGGCCGCCACATCGAACGCGCCGATTTGGGCAAAACCGACAGCGCGGCCTGGATTGTGGATACGGTGCGCGCACTGCTACCGCTGTATGAAGCCTGTTTCGATGATTAAATAAAGATGCCGGAAAGATAGAGGCCGTCTGAAAACACATTTTCAGACGGCCTTTTGACGATGAAGGGAGCAGTGCCGGCTACTATGATATAGTGGATTAAATTTAAACCAGTACGGCGTTGGCTCGCCTTGCCGTACTATTTGTACTGTCTGCGGCTTCGTCGCCTTGTCCTGATTCAAATTTAATTCACTATAGTGCCGGACAGGCGGGAATCACATCAATTCTTCCACCCAGCCGACACCGACGGCATCGGGGCCGAGGTGCGCGCTGATAACAGGCGAAATCGGAAAGCCGGTTATTTTCAAGCCGGTTTTGTCTTTCAGCTTTTGTGCCAGCTGATCGTAAAGGCCGCGGTTGCCGCCGTAGAGGCCGTAGGCGCGGACGTGTTTGCCGTGAGTCTGCTTTTTGACGGCATCGACCAAGGAATCCAAAGTGTTTTCGGTCTTTCTGCCGACATCCAGCCGCGAAAATTCGCCGTTGCGGAAACGCAGGACGGGCTTCAGGTCCAGCAGTCCGGCAAAGAATTTCTCGGTCGGATTCAGATGGCCTTGGCGGCGCAATTGGCGCGTGTTGTGCACACTGAATATGATTTCGGCTGTGGGCTTCAATCGTTCGAGGTGCGCCACGACGTCGGCGGGGGCAAAGCCTAGGTGCAGCAGTTTCAGCGCTTCGAGTGCGAAATGGCCTTCGGGCATGCAGGCCGTGCCGGTATCGACGACGTAAACAGTAATCTCGCGCGCCATTTCCACCGCCACTTTGCGGATGATGTCGGCCGCACCGCTGATTTTGCCGCTTAAGGTGGTTACGATGACTTCGCGGTAGCCGAGGTCGCGCAGTTCGGCAAACTGCCTTCTGACGGCTTTTTCCGCCGGCGGCGAAGTGGTGGCTGTATCGTCGGGCGTTTCCATCTGCCAGAGGTAGAAGGCATCGGGGTGCAGGTCCAGGCCGTCTGAATAGACGATGCCGTCCATATGGATGTTCAGGCGCAGGATGTAGAGCAGGTCGTCATCCGATGCGATTTCATCAAGAGAACTTGTAGATGTGGCCACGACGGCGCAACGGGCCGGCAGCCTGTAATGATCAAGCATGGCTGTTGTGGTAGTGTGTGATACTGAAAAAAGGGCGGATGGTAAGGGATTGCGCGGGGAAAGTCCAGTATAAAAAACGAATGTAAGCCATTAAATTTTCAAATAAATATGAACATTTCATTTCTGCCTGCTTATTGTGCAGATGACAGGGTTTCGTTGAGGAACGCGAGGGCGAAATCGACGGCCTGCCGCCGTATTTCGTCGCGGTTGCCGTTAAAGCGGGCGGTGCGGGCGTGGGTGGTTTGACGGTCGGCAAGGCCGAAGCAGACGGTGCCGACGGGTTTTTCGGGGCTGCCGCCGTCCGGGCCGGCGATGCCCGAAATGCCGAGGGCGTAGTCGGCATCCGCCGCCCGCCTTGCCCCCGCCGCCATTTCGTGTACCACGGCTTCGCTGACTGCGCCGTATTGCCGCAGGCTGTCGGCGGAAACGCCCAACAGCCGTTGTTTCGCTTCGTTGCTGTAGGTAACGAAGCCTGTTTCAAACCAGGCGGAGCTGCCGGGCAGGCGGGTGAATTCCGCCGCCAGCAGGCCGCCGGTGCAGGATTCGGCGCAACTGACGGTAAGGCCTCGGGCGGCGAGGCGGGCGGTCAGCAGATGGAGGACGGAGTCGGGTGTCGGGTTCGGCGTCATGGGTTCAGCCTCGTGGTGTTTTTATAGTGGATTAAATTTAAACCAGTACG
>NZ_KV790785.1:19481-22518 GCF_001807735.1 Neisseria sp. HMSC31F04
GTCCTGATTTAAATTTAATCCACTATATTGTGCCGGAACGGCGTTCGGCTATGCGGGTCGGGTGCTTTCAGACGGCCTGTGTGCCGGTGAAGGGCTTGGCCGCGTGCGGGCTCGGGTGTTTGCCCGTTTTCGGGACGGTTGTCCGCCGTTCGGCGGGCGGTTGGGTTTCGGCAAGGGGCATGCCGTGACGGAAAGGCCGTCTGAAAACAGGTTTCAGACGGCCTCAAACCGTTTAGCGGCGGCGCAGCGAGAACATGCCTTTGCGGTCTACGTCGAACACGAAACGTCCGTCTTGAACCGCGCCGTAAGTGCGTTGTTCCGACACGGGCTGCAAACCACCGTGGCTGAGCAGGTAGTTGCCGATAACGTCGGGCTTGGCGGTTACGGCGGCGGTCAGTTTGTCGAACAGGTCGCGGCAGACGCTGCCTTGCGCCCAGCCGGCAGCCGGGTCTTCCATGCACCGGCCGTTAACCGCATGCATGTTTTCCGGGAATTTGCCGCTGATTTCGACAAAATTGTCTTCCGGCAGGCCGTTAATCGGATAACGGTAGGTTTTTTCACCGTTCTGCCCCTCGCTGATTTTCGGCTCGCCCAAAGGCAGCTTCGACACCAGCACCGAAATATCGAGGAATTTGACGGTAAATTCGGGTTTCGGCGGCTGTTCGACATTTTCGGCAGGCTGGCCGCCGCAGGCGGACAGGGCGGCAAGCAGCAAAACCGGCAGGTATTTCTTCATGGGGCTTTCCTTTCAGGGATGTGGTGCGGGTATCAAGCCGCGTCATTATAAAGAAACCGCAGGCCGTCTGAAACCGTCTTTCAGACGGCCTTGCGCGTTCTGTTTCGGGCGGCGGCAAATAACGGTACAATCCGCCGTTTCGAAACACAAACGGGCCGACCAAACCATGAGCGCACATATTATCGCCATTGCCAACCAAAAAGGCGGCGTGGGCAAAACCACCACCGCCGTCAACCTTGCGGCCTCGCTGGCCGCCGTCGGCCGCCGCGTCCTGGTGGTGGACCTCGACCCGCAGGGCAACGCCACCACCGGCAGCGGTGTGGACAAAACCGCCATCCGGCACGGTGTCTACCATGTCTTGCTGGGCGATGCCGACGTGAAAACGGCGGTCGATACCGGCGGCAGCGGCGGTTATCACGTCTTGGCCGCCAACCGCGCGCTGGCCGGGGCGGAAGTCGAACTGGTGCAGGAAATCGCCCGCGAAATGCGGCTGAAAAACGCGTTGGCCGAAGTGGCGGACGATTACGACTTCATCCTCATCGACTGCCCGCCCACGCTGACCCTGCTGACCCTGAACGGGCTGGTGGCCGCCGACGGCGTGATCGTGCCCATGGTGTGCGAATACTACGCGCTCGAAGGCATTTCCGACTTGGTGGCCACCGTCCGCAAAATCCGTCAGGCCATCAACCCCAAGCTCGACCTGACAGGCATCGTCCGCACCATGTTCGACAGCCGCAGCCGTCTGGCGGCGGAAGTCGGCGAACAATTGCAACAGCACTTCGGCAGCAAACTCTTCGCCACCACCATCCCGCGCAACGTGCGGCTGGCCGAGGCACCCAGCCACGGCATGCCCGCGCTGGTGTACGATGCCAAAGCCAAAGGCACGCAGGCCTACCGCGAACTGGCGGCGGAACTGCAGCGGCGGCTGGCTTGAACGCCTGAACAAAAGGCCGTCTGAAAGCACGAAAAACACATCGGTTTGGCCGAAACCGCGCTTTCAGACGGCCTCAACCGCATTCGGGCGGTACGCCGCCATTCAGACAGTCAAACAAAAACGCATCCTCCGAACACATGAACAAAACCTCCCCCCTCATCGCCCTGTGCGCGGGCGAAGCCTCGGGCGACCTGCTCGGCGCGCACCTGATGGAAGCCATCCGCGCCCGCTGTCCGAACGCCCGTTTCACCGGCATCGGCGGCCCGCGCATGACCGCGCTTGGTTTCGAAAGCCTCTACGAACAGGAAAAACTCGCCGTGCGCGGGTTTGCCGAAGTCGTCAAACGCCTGCCGGAAATCCTCTCCATCCGCAAAGGCCTGATTGAAAAAATGCGCGCCGCGCGGCCGGACGTGTTTGTCGGCATCGACGCGCCCGACTTCAACCTCCACGTCGAAGAAAAACTCAAACAGTCGGGCATCCCCACCGTCCACTACGTCAGCCCCTCCGTTTGGGCATGGCGGCGCGGGCGCGTCAATAAAATCGTCCGCCAGGCCAACCGCGTCCTCTGCCTCTTCCCGATGGAACCGCAGCTCTACCGCGATGCGGACGGACGGGCGGAATTCGTCGGCCACCCGATGGCGCAAACCATGCCGCTGGAAGCCGACCGCGCTGCCGCCCGGCAGAGAATGAAACTTGACGGCGACACCCCCGTATTCGCCCTGCTGCCCGGCAGCCGCGTCAGCGAAATCGACTACATGGCGCCGATATTTTTTCAGACGGCCAAACTCATACTGCAACGCTACCCCGACGCCCGCTTCCTGCTGCCCGTCGCCACCCATGCCACACGCAACCGCCTGACCGCCCTGCTGGCCGAAGAGCGGTTCAAACACCTGCCCATACAACTGATGACCGCCCATGCCGACCTGGCCTGCACCGCCGCCGACGCCGTATTGGTCACCAGCGGCACCGCCACCCTAGAAGTAGCCCTGTGCAAACGCCCGATGGTCATCAGCTACAAAATCTCCCCGCTGACCTACGCCTATGTGAAGCGGAAAATCAAAGTGCCGCACGTCGGCCTGCCCAACATCCTGCTGGGGCGCGAGGCCGTGCCCGAACTGCTGCAAAGCCGTGCCAAACCGCAACTGCTGGCCGACGCGCTGGTCAAATGGTACGAATCGCCCGAAGACTGCGTCGCCCTGCAGCGCGATTTTCACGAACTGCACCACATGCTGCGCCGCGACACGGCCGAACTCGCCGCCCAAAACGTACTCGAAGAAGCAGGGGCTTTATAAAGAAAGGCCGTCTGAAAAGCGGCTTAACCCTTCAATACACACATAAAGAGACCTTTGCAAAATTCCTTTTCCTCA
>NZ_KV790786.1:0-106972 GCF_001807735.1 Neisseria sp. HMSC31F04
TGCTGAGGAAAAGGAATTTTGCAAAGGTCTCCCACTATATTTTCTCTATTTCCAACGGTTTCAGACGGCCGTTAAGGCCGTCTGAAAATGCAGTCAGGCGAAGCCTGCATAGCGGGTTTTACGGTTTATTCCCCCAAAGCCTGACGGGCGGCAAGGGAGAGTGGGCGGTTGGTTTGCAGTTGGTTGAACTGCATCACGGTACGGTCGCCCTGTTTTTCGTCCAGCTCTACTTTCTGCACCAGCTGGCCGCCGCTGATGACGATTTTGTTGAATACTTGCCGCATGACGGCGGTTTTCGGGGTAAGGGTGAGCTGCCATTGCCGGGCATCGCCAGAAAGGGCGAGGTCGAAGTGGCGTTGCAATTCGGCGGTGTCGCCGCCGAGTACGGCCATGAAAAGTTTTACTTGTGCGGCCTGTGCGGTTTGGCTGCCGTTGGCGCGCCACTGTCCTTGCGCGTCTTGGCGGCTGATTCCGTCGCGGCGGACGCGCAGTTTCATGTCAAACGGTTTTTGCAGATGCCAAAACAGGCCGTGGCCGGGGCGCAGGGCGAAGTGGCCGCCGGTTTGTACGGGTTTGTCCATTGAGCGTAAAAAACGCTGCTGGGTAAACCCGCCTTGTACGCTTTGCGGTGCTTGAAGCTGTGCGGCAAGTTCGGCGGTGCTGAAGGCAAGCGCGGGTAGGGTTGTCAGGGAAAGGAGGAGGCTGATAAGGAGTTTTTTCATGTTGTCAGGGGGAGGCGGGGGAGTTGGGAGAGGGCATAGTATAGTGGATTTATGGTGAAAGGGCGTGATGCGGGAAGGTTGCAGGGTTCTTGGCAGCCTTTCAGACGGCCTTTCAATTGGCGGGCGGGCAGGGCTTGGGTTTGCCGTTTTATTATTTATGCCGTTTCTTTTCCTGACGGATGAAGCCTGCAACGGAGGCCGGTTATCTTTCAGACGGCCTCTTATCTCAGCCGTTTGCCAAAGGTGTGAACCCTTTAAACTGCCGTACGGCTTTTTGCCAGTTTTTGGGGGTTTGGAACTGCATTTCGCCGTTATCGAGGCGTTGGACGACTTGGGTGGTGTGGGCTTGGGTGAGTTTGGTGCCGCTTTCTGCGTCGCGCAGGATGTAGTCGATGCGCAGGCAGCTTTCGTATTCGGTTACGGCCATCTCTACGCGGATTTTCTGGCCGAAGCGGGCCGGGCGGACGTATTTGAGGTCGAGCTTCACCACGGGCCAGGCGTGGCCTTGTTCGAGCATGACGGTGTAGTTGTAGCCGACTTCGTCAAGGAAGGCGCAGCGGGCGATTTCGAGGTATTTGACATAGTGGCCGTGCCAGACGATCTGCATCACGTCTACGTCGAAAAAGGGGACTTCTATTTCGGTGTGGTGGCGGCAGTAGATGTGTTTAGCCATGTGGGGTGTTGCTCCAGAAGTCGTAGAAGTTGAACCATTGCAGCGGCGTGCGGGCGGCGTGGGCGGCCAAAACGTCGGCATAATGTTGTGCCATGTTTTCAATCATTTGTTTGCGCGTGGCGGCTGTCCAGCTTGGGGCCGTCTGAAAACGCTTCAGGCATAAATGATAACGGCCTTGCTCTTTTAACACGAACACGGTGTTGGTGGGCGCGCGCAAGAGGCCGGCGAGCAGCCAGGGGCCTTGCGGCAGATGGGCGGTGTGGCCGAGGAATTGCACGGGCACGGTTTTGTTGCCGCGCACGGGGGTGCGGTCGGCGGCGATGGCGAGCCATTCTCCGGCATCGAGTTTTTGCGAGAGTTGGAGCATTTTGGCCGCGTCGAGGTCGGCTACCTGAATCAGCTGCAAATCGCTGGCACCGACGGCTTTGAGGGCGCGGTTGAAATCTTCGGCATGGGCGTTGTGCACGAGCACGTTGAGTTTGAAGCCTTGATGGTGGGAGACGAGGGCGCGGCACACTTCGATGTTGCCCAGATGCGAGCAGATGATGATTTGGCCGCGTGCGTTGTGGTTGTCTATATCGGCATACAGGTTGTCGGGGTCTTCCACCACGAGGTCGGGCACGGTGATTTTATGCTGCCACACGGCGAAGCGGTCGGCCACGGCTTGGCCAAAGGCGGCGAACTGGCGATATACGGGGAAACGCGCGGGCAGCGGTGCGGCGGGAAAATTGTTTTTCAGGTAGTCCTGATATTGGCGCACGCTGCGGCGTTGGGCGGTAGAGGTGAGATAAAAATAGGCGGCAACGAGTGCGGCAATGCCGTGCACCGGCCACAGGGGCAGGTAGCACACCAGCCATTCGGTAATCTTGAGGAATAGGCGGTGGCCGCGTTCGCGCTGTGCCGACCAATGCGCCTGTTCGGTTGGTGCCGTTTGAGGCCGTCTGAACAGGCGGCCAAAGCGGCGGGCAACCATGCCGCAAAACAGGCGGGCGTGCATTTTGCTGATGAGCAGGTTGTCGCGGCGCAGGTTGAAGTGCGACACGCCGCCTGCTTCGTAGCGCACGGGTGTGTCCAGCCAGATGAAAGGCGTACCCGCCCAATGCAGGCGGATGAGGATTTCGTTGTCGAAATCCATGCGCTCGCCGATGACGGCACCGCCGTATTGGATGGGCAGGACGGCATCCAGCGGATAAACGCGGAAGCCGCACATGCCGTCTTTGATGTCGAACGACCAAGTGTGCAGTACGTTCCAAAAATCAGTGATTTTGCGGCCGTAGAGCCGCGATTTGGGCACGTCGCCGCCGTACACCGGCCGCCCGCATACCACGGCCTGCGGCTGAGATTGCGCAGTTTCAATAAAGCGCGGGATGTCGGCAAAGCTGTGCTGCGCGTCGGCATCAATCTGCAAAATGTGGCTGAAACCTTGCTCCGCCGCCAGTTTGAAACCCCATTTCATTGCACTGCCCTTGCCGCCGTTCACCGGGCGGAAGGCTACTTGAACGCCTTCTTCACGCAAGGCCTCCAAACCGGCACGGCAGTCTTCGCCCGAGCCGTCGTCCACCACCAAAACGGGCAGGCCGCAATCTCGCAGGGCGGCAACCACCTGCGGCAGCGTGCCGAGATGTCGGTAGTGGGGGATAACGGCGAGGAGTTTCATGATTGGGTGGAAAACGGTGGAAAAACGGGATTTTAACAAAAGGGGGAAAAGGCTACCTGAAAAATGCGGGAGGCAGTTTCAGGCGGCCTTGATGAAGCGATAGGTCAATTAGCGGGCAATGTCGCCGCGCATCACGACGCGGGCGTGGAAGGTGCCGACTTCGCAGTCGTACTGTCCGCCGCGCAGGATTTTGCGGTTGTAGTAACTGTGGAAATTGCTGACGCGGTTGGCATTGCGGCTTTGGGCGGTCGCTTGGAATTTGTGTGCGGCATTGATGAAGGCGCGTTCGCAGGCGGCTTCGTCTGATTTTCCGGTGGCGTTGGCGGCTTGGCGGGTGATGAGGTTGGACTGCACCACACTTCCGCCGCTGCCGAAGCTGACCGGCACGCTCGGGTTCAGCAGGCGTTTGGCTTCATCGGAAGCCAGCACGGCACGGCCGTTGCAGCGGTATACCACTTTGCGGCCGCCGCGGTTCGGATTGTCGTCTTGCAGCAGTTGGCACACGCGGCCGGTGGTTTTCGTATTGCCGCCGGTAGCGCGGGTTTCGGTGCGGTGTGAATCTGCACCGCCGTTGTCCGGCGTGCGGTTGCTGTTGCAGCCGGCCAGGCCGAAAGCGGCTACAATCGCGGCCGCCAGCATCATATTGCGAGATTTCATATTTGCTCCCTTTATCGGTTGGAAAAAACAAATTCATCTTGAACCACCCCGAATATGGTGTGTTTAACCCACTATAATCCAGCAGTTTCACTTAATTTAACAGTATATTTGAAAACCCAGGAAATGCCTACCCACCCATCTGACGAATACAACATCCGCTTCTATCTGGCCGCGCCCGACTGTGCCGAATATTACCGTCCCGAATGGCTGGACGAGGCCGACCGTATCCGTCTGTTGCACCATCCCGCGTGCGCCGCGCAAATCGGCTGGCGGGTCAGCCGTTTTCTCAAGCGGCGGGCAGGTGTGTTTTCAGACGGCCTCTTCAGCCTCAGCCACAGTGGTGGCCATGCCGTATTGGCCGTGCCGTCTGCCGATTTTGCCGTGGGCGTGGATTTGGAGCGGCTGCGGGAACGCCGTTTCGATGCCTGGCCGGATTGGGTGCTGCATGAAGATGAGGCGCGCTGGCTGCAAGGGCATTCCGAATTGTCCGACCGTTATGCGCTGTGGACGCTGAAAGAGGCTCTGATTAAAGCCACGGGGCAGGCCTTGGCCGATTTGCCCCAAGTGGGTTTGAGGCGGGACGGCGGGGCGGATGGCTGGCGGCTTTGTGCGGCTGGGAAGTTGTGGCGGGGCGTTGTGTTTTTGCTGGACGGGGAATGGGTGTGTACGGCGGTGTGGCCGCAGGAAGTGTCTGCCGTGCCGGTTTGGCAGGGGTTTGGCAACTGGCGGGATGCGAAGAGACGCTTATTGTATGACTTCGTTTAGTCGGTATGACGTTTGTCCGAAGTTTTCGGATTCAGCTTTAATACCCATTTGCGGTAGGCGAATTCGCCGCCCATCAGGATGCCCATCAGGATGTAGGCGATGATGCCGGTGTAGAGTGCCCACCAGCGGTATTGTTCGAGCAGCACGAGGAGGGCGGCGAGGCTGCCGTTGAGGGCAAAAAAGCCGCACCAGATTTGGGTAACGCGGCGGGTGTAGGCCACGCCTTCGGGCGGCAGTTCGGGGTGTTGCAGGCGGGCGAGGCGTTCGATCAGGCTTTGTTTTTGCGTGAGGCTGAGGCCGAACAGCAGCAACAGCAGGCTGTTTACCCATACGGGATACCAATACATGCTGTCAGGCCGTCTGAAAAGGAGGATGGCGGCGAAAAAGGCGGCCACAAGCAAGGAAACGCGCCGCTGGCCGGAATCGCGCTGCATGGCGGCGCGGGCGAGCCAAAGTAGGAGCATGAAGCCGGCCAGCGGATAAAACCAGCCCTGCTCGCGGCCGTAATACCACAGCAGGGGGTAGAGTACGCTCAAGATGCCGAGCAGGATTTTGGCGGCGGTTTTCACGCTTCGGGCTTGGCGTCTTGGTAGAGCTTGGATACGGCGGCAATGATGTCGTCGATGGTGCGGACGTTACGGAAGTCCTCGGCTTGGAGTTTGTAGCCGGTTTGGCGTTTGATTTGGTCGAGCAGATCGATGGCGTCGATGCTGTCGATTTCGAGGTCTTCGTAGAGGTTGGTGCTGCCGGTTACGTTGCCGGTGTCGATTTCAAACATGTTTTCCAGTATGTCGAACAGGAAGGCGCGGATTTCGGTTTCGGTCATGGGATGGTCCTTTGCATGATGGGATGTGGTCGGTTTGCCGGATTTGGGGGGCTGGCCTGTGTTTTGGCTGTGCCGAAGCTGGGGTTTTCAGACGGCCTTTCTATAAGCTGTTTGTAAAATCGATTCTTTTCCCTTGCAAGACAATGCCTGAGGGAAAAGAAGTGCTTGGTTTAGCTGCGTTGTTTCTGCACGAAGGCGGCCAGTGTGGACACATTGGCGAAGCTGTCGCGCAGCTCCTGGCTTTCGCCGTCGAGCTGGAAGCCGAAGTGTTTTTGCACGGCCAGGCCGAGTTCGAGTGCGTCTACGGAATCGAGGCCGAGGCCGCTGTCGCCGAACAGGGCTTCTTCATCGCCGATGTCGGCGGGCGTGAGGTCTTCCAAGCCGAGGCTGTCGATAATTAGTTGTTTGATTTCTTGTTTTAAATCAGTCATTTTGTTGGCTTCTTTCATTGAAGTATTGTTGCAGGTGGTCGTTGAGGCGGCGGGCGGCAATGGGCAGGGGGTGCTTGTTTAACCAGTCCTGCGGGTTGATGTCGTCGCCGACGATAAAGCGGTAGGCCGGTTTTTGCAGCGGGATTTTGTACCACGGCTGGCCTTTTTTGAAGTTCGGCGGCTGCATTTTAATCACCACGGGGGTGATGACCTGCGCGCTTCTGAGGCCGATCGACACTGCGCCGCGATGAAATTTCACCACGCCGTCCCAGCCGGTGCGTGTGCCTTCGGGAAATACCAACAGGCATTGCTGCTGTAAAACTTCGTGCACTGCGTCGATAAAATCCAAATCTTCCTGATTGGGCAGGTAGCCGCAGGCGCGGATTTGCCCGGCCATGGCCAGATTGCGCTGCAAATCGGCTTTCACGATACAGTTGGCTTCGGGCACGCGGCCAAGCAGGAACACCACATCGAGCAGCGAGGGATGGTTGGCCAAAATCAGCTGGCCGGGGCGGCCGAGCCGCTCGAAGCCTTCAAATTCCGCGCGCAAAATGCCGGAGCGCATCAAATAATAGCTGAACCACAGCCAAGTGCGCGTAACCATGCGCCGCGCCTGCTTTTGCTGCGCCAACGTGGGCGAGCGGCGCATCAGCCAGGGCATCAACACTATTCGCATCAGCACGCCGAACACGCCAAAAAACACGAAGCCCATCCCGGTGGCCAGCAATCGCCACAGGCGGTTTAAGCGGGCAGTCAGGGGGTAAGGTGCTGCCATTGCCAAGCCTTGTCTGCATAACGGTTTATCCACTGGCGGCCGTCTGAATGCTGTTGCCGCAGCCATTCGAGCGCGCCCCAATAGCCGCAGTTTGCCGTGCCGCCATCGGGTGCGGCGGGGGAAAGTTCCCATTCTTCGCCGGCGGTGAGCAGCAGGGCGAGCGCGTGGGAGAAGGGCGCGCGTTCGGCCGGTGCGGCGGGATATTGTGCCTGCAAGGGTTCGTCCGCTACCAGCACTAACACGCGTTCTGCACCATCGGCCAGTAAACCGGCGGCTTCGAGCACGGCTGTTTCCAAACCGTCCTGCCGCGCTGAAAGTGCGGTGTATTCGCTCATGTCGCCGCGCAGCATCGACCACTGTCCGGCGAGGGCGTTGTGCACGGAAAGGCCGAAGGAAGTGGGGGAAACTTCGTTATCGCGCAGGAGGGTAGCCCATAAGTCGAAGCTGCGGTTGATTTCGCCGTCGTGCGAGGCGAGTACCAGCGGGCAGGATTCGCCTTCCGCCAAGAGCGGATGCGCCGCCGCAAACAGCAGCCGCGCCGAGAGGCCGAGCCGCCGCCGCTGCATGGCGGGCAGGAAATCCACCTTCGGTGGCGTGTCGGGCAAATCGGTGGCGTTCAAGCGGCCGGATGCCCACGCGGCCCAGTCTTCGCCCGTGTGCAGGCAGGTGGAGGCGGCGTGCCAGCTTTGGATGGAAAAGCGGAGGCGGAAATCGGCAGTCATGGTTTCAGGCGGCCTGTCGGGCGGGTGAAAAGTGGCGGGATTATAGCAAAGGAAGCGGTTGGCGGGCATCAGGCGGTTTGCCGTCGGGCAGGGGCGTTGCGTTTTGCGCCACAGCGGCATTGTGTCGGCTTGTTGTGCCTGTCGCGGGATTTTCCGCAGCGGGACGGGGTGTGTTTGAAGCAACCGGTTGGAGTCGGGTAAAGATAAGGGAGGCCGTCTGAAAAGCCGATAATATGCTTTTCAGACGGCCTTTTTATTTTTGGCCTGCTGCTACATTTTTTGGAAATGCGGCAGGAAGGCGGGGATGCCCGGGAACATACCGACCGCGCCCATGGCCAGGCAGAGGACGACGAAGCCGACAGTTGGGACAACGACGCGTCCGATAAAGCCCAACTCCGCGCTGCGCGCTTTACAGCCGATGAGGCCGAGGTTGTCGAGCAGCATGGTCAGCGACCAGCCGAAAACGGGATTGACCAGTGCGGACGAGAAAACGACGATGGCGGCAGATTGGGTGGTTTTGCCTTTGCGCGTCATTTCCATGCCTGCTTCAAGCAGCGGGACGTATACGCCGACAATCAGGGCCACGCTCAATACAGGTTTCCATATCGCCAAGTCCATCGGATAGCCCCAAATACTGGCAATGATGCAGAAAATGCCGGTTAGGACCGCGCCTGCGGGGATAGGACGTTTGGCTACGGAGGCGGGGATGATGTAAGTGCCCCATGATGAGGTGAAGTTCGCGCCGCCCAAAAGTGAACCTGCGGCCTGGCGTGCGGCACAGCTGACCATGGTGTCGTCGATGTCCATGTGTGCGCGTTCGGCTTTTTCAGGGTAGCTCAGTTTTTGGAAAACCTGATGGCCGAGGAAGTCGGGCGACCACATGGCTACGGCCAGTACGGCGAAGGGGAAGACGACCAGGAAGCTGTCGAGGGTCGGCCAGCCGAGCATCCAGCCGGTGTTTTCGCCCCACCAGTAGTTCGGGGAGAGCGGCGGCAGGCCGGGGGCGGTTTTGAAGGCGAAGGGTGCGCCGAGGATGTAGGCGGTTACGCCTGCCAGCAGGCAGCCCAAAGGTACGGCCAGCCAGCGTTTCTGCCAGTGTTCCAGCAGGGCGTAGAGGATGATGGTGCCGAGAATGATGATGAAGGCGATATGCGATATGTTGAAACTGCCCGCCCATTCGAAGAGCTGTTTCACCTGTCCTGTGGTGCCGATGAAGCCGAGGTAGAGCAGCAGGCCGCCACAGACGCCGTTGCCCGTCAGTTTGGCCATCAGGCTGCCGCCTTTGGAAATGCCGAGTATGAAGCCGAATACGGCAATCAGGATGCCGAAGGCCAGCGGGTGGCCGCCGGCGGCGACCACGATGGGGATAAGCGGGATGAGCGGGCCGTGCGTGCCGGGCAGGTTGGCCGTGGGCAGGAAGAAGCCGGACAGCAGCAGGATGAAGAACGAGGCAATCAGCAGTTCGTAGCGCACGTTTTCAAGGACGAAGCCGTCGGGCAGACCCAAGGGGACGGCAAAGGCCGCCGCCACCGCGCCCACCATCACGACTTTGCCTATGGTACCGGCCATCGCGGGGATGAGGTCTTCCCATTCGAAGCGGTAGTCGCGCAGGGGTAGGTTGATTTTCCAGCGTTTGGGATTCAGGATTTCCAGTTCGTGTTCGAGGTAGGCATCGCGGTTGTCGAACGACGAGGCGGGACGGTGCAGTTCCGCATAGCTTTTTTCGTTTGTGTTGCTCATGGAGTTTCTCCGTCGTAGTTCATACGTATTGATTCTTGTAACGGCTTTCAGACGGCCGTTGGCAGGCAGTATAGTAAGTTTGTGTAAACGGGTGTAATTCGAAATTTTGATGGAGGCCATCAGAAAAACGGAAGGAAGCGCGTCGGTTGTTTTTCAGCCGTGCTTTCAGACGGCTTCTGCGACAGGATGCGAAAGGCCGTCTGAAAACCTTGCGGACGGTTTTTCAGACGGCCTGTTTGTTGGTGATGGGTTACGGGCGGTTGAGTTGCAGTGCCAGCCGGGCCAGCCGTTGGCCTTGCGCGAAGGCCAGCGTTTCTTCTTCGGCGGTCAGGGCGGGGTTGCCGTCGTGTCCGGCGACATGGCTTGCGCCGTAGGGCGTGCCGCCGCTGCGGGTTTCGTTGAGGGCGGCTTCGGAGAACGGGATGCCGGAGATAATCATGCCGTGGTGCAGCAGCGGCAGCATCATGCTCAGCAGAGTGGATTCCTGCCCGCCGTGCAGGCTGGCGCCGCTGGTGAAGGCGGTAGCGGGTTTGCCGATCAGGTGGCCGGAAAGCCAGTGCGGGATGGTGCCGTCGAGGAAGTATTTGACGGCCGCCGCCATGTTGCCGAAGCGGACGGGGCTGCCCAAGGCCAGTCCGGCGCAGTTTTTCAGTTCTTCGGGCGTGCAGTAAGGCGCGCCGTCGTCGGGGATGTCGTTTTCCACCGCTTCGCAGACGGCGGAGACTTTCGGTACGGTGCGGACGACGGCTTCGCAACCGGCAACGCTGTCGATGCCACGTGCAATGTGGCGGGCGAGGTTTTGCGTGCCGCCGTTTTGCGAATAGTACAAAACCAGCAGGGGGAGGGGAGTTGGGTTCATGGCGGCTTTCCGTTAGAATAATTAAAGAAATGTTTGGTTAATGTTGAAAAATTGGTTTTCAGACGGCCTCCGTGTGCTTTGGAGGCCGTCTGAAAATAGGAGATAAAGGCAGAATATGCTGAAACTACCATCTTGGCAAGCCGTGCGCGAATCGCGTCTGTTCGGGTTTGCCCGCTTTCTTTACCAACGCTTTAACGAGGTGGACGTGCCGCAGGTGTCGGCCAGTCTGACGTTCACTACGCTATTGGCCCTGGTTCCGGTACTTACTATTGCCATCGTTATTTTGTCGGCCTTTCCGGTATTCAATGATCTGTCGTCGTCGGTCATTGAGCTGATAGACGGTTATCTGGTGCCGAAGGGTGCGGATGCGGTGCGCGGTTATCTGGCGACTTTTCAAAACAACGCCGGCAATCTGACCGCCATTGGTATCGTGTTCCTCGGTGTTACCGCCGTGATGCTGATCCGTACGATAGACCAAACCTTCAACCGCATTTGGCGTGCGCAGGACCGCCGTCCGCTGTGGACGCAGTTTTTGGTGTACTGGATGCTGCTGACTTTTGCTCCGTTGGCCATTGGTGCGGGCTTGTCGGTGTGGGAACTGCTGCTGCGGCATCAGGCATGGGCGAATCAAGATACGCTGCTTTCAGAGGCCATCAAAACGGTCGGCGGGCTGGTGATGAACGCCGCCGCGCTGTGGCTGCTGTACCGCGTAGTGCCCAACCGCTATGTGCCTGCCCGCCACGCGCTGATTGGTGCCGCACTGACCGCCGTGCTGCTCGATTTGGCGCAGCGCGGGTTTGGCTGGTATGTCGGCACGTTCAACAGCTATACATTGATTTACGGCGCATTTGCCGCCATCCCCGTATTCCTCATCTGGCTGAACCTGCTGTGGATGCTGCTGCTCACCGGTGCGGTGCTGACCGCTTCGCTTTCCTATTGGCAGGACGACGCATTCCGCCGCTCGTTCGGCGCGCACGGCCGTTTCGACGACGTATTGAAAATCCTGCTGATGCTCTATCGGGCGCAAAACGACGGCCTGACCCTGTGTGTTCAGGATTTCCGCAGCCGCATCAATATGGGCTACGACGAATTGGGCGACCTTTTGGAAAAGCTGGCGCGGCACGGCTATGTTTACCAAGGGCAGCACGGCTGGGTGCTGAAAACCAATGCCGAGCATATCGGGTTGGGCGAACTGTTCAAACTCTTCGTCTACCGTCCCGCCCGTACCACGCAGGATGCCGTGGGAGAGGCCGTTTCGCGCATCCTGACCCCCGGTTTGGAAAGCATGAATATGTCTTTGGCAGAGTTTGAACGCCAAACGCGGAAAGAGGGGGGAGGAATAGGCAGGCCGTCTGAAAAATACAACCGTTTGACCGATTGATATAACCGATTATCCGACAATCAGCCATGCTGCAAGTTACTCAGTTTACTATACGGATTCCCACTAATTGCAGGCTGCGTCTGCAATGAAATCAACCGGAAAGAATGGAAGCAGTATGAACTTTTCACGTACCGAAGTAACCGAACAATTAACCTCGTTGGCGGAAAAACTGCCGGAATACCCCTTGCAGGAAGCTCTGACGGCACGCCTTGTGCGGCTGACCGCCGAATCGATGAGCGAAAACCTCAACCAATGCCTGAAAGGCACGGGCATCAACGAAAACATGTGGTTGTCGCTGTTGGCGGTATACCTCAGCCCCGAGCAGGAAATCATGCCTTCCCGCCTCAGCGACATTCTGAACCTGACCCGCACCAGTGCCACCCGCCTGTCGGACGAAATGGTGGCCAACAAATGGGTAACCCGCCGCATCAACGAATACGACCGCCGTCAAATCGTGCTGAGCCTGACCAAAGAAGGCGAAAAGCTCATCAAGCAGATACAGCCGATGTTGAACGAAAAACGCAGCGGCCTGTGGGCGGGCTTCAGCGAAAAAGACCACCGTGAGCTGCAACGGCTTTTAGGCAAGCTGTTGGATAAACTGAATAAATAGCCGATCAATCATAGAGGCCGTCTGAAAGCAGGTTTTCAGACGGCCTTTGTCGGTTGAAAGCCTGCCCTGTCGGAAGGTAGAATCGGCGGCTTCAAGAAGGCCGTCTGAAAAAGGAAATGTGATGAAACCGATTAAAAAAGCCGTTTTCCCCGTTGCAGGCATGGGTACGCGCTTCCTGCCCGCCACCAAGGCCAGCCCGAAAGAAATGCTGCCTATCGTCGATAAGCCGTTGATTCAATATGCAGTGGAAGAAGCGGTGGAAGCGGGCTGCACGGAAATGGTGTTCATCACCGGCCGCAACAAACGCAGCATCGAAGACCATTTCGACAAAGCCTACGAGCTGGAAACCGAATTGGAAATGCGCCATAAAGACAAGCTGTTGGAACACGTCCGCGACATCCTGCCGCTGAACATCACCTGCCTCTACATCCGTCAAACCGAAGCATTGGGCTTGGGACACGCCGTATTGTGTTCTCGCGCGGCGGTGGGCGACGAGCCGTTCGCCGTCATCCTTGCCGACGATTTGATTGATGCGCCGAAAGGTGCGCTGAAACAGATGGTTGAAGTTTACAATCAAAGCGGCAACAGCGTACTGGGTGTGGAAACCGTCGATCCGTCGCAAACCGGCTCTTACGGCATTGTCGAAGTGGAAAAACTGAAAAACTTCCAGCGGATTACCAATATCGTCGAAAAACCGAAGCCCGAAGAAGCACCCTCCAACCTAGCCGTTGTCGGCCGCTACATTCTGACTCCGCGCATCTTCGACCTTCTGACCAATTTGCCGCGCGGCGCAGGCAACGAAATCCAACTGACCGACGGCATTGCCCGCCTGCTGGACCACGAGTTCGTCCTCGCCTATGCTTTTGAAGGCAAACGCTACGACTGCGGCAGCAAACTGGGCTATCTTGAAGCCACCGTCGCCTACGGTTTGAAACACCCCGAAACCGGCGGACAATTCCGCGAACTGCTGCGGCAGTATGCCGCCGGGGTTTGACCGGCAGGCGCGAAGCGTGCCGCACCAAGGCGGAAGAGGGCGACTTGTGGCATAATCCGCCTTGCCGCCGAATCCGGTCGCGCCGATTTTCAGACGGCCTTCGGAGGCTGTCTGAAAAAATAAAACCGAGGCAACACATCCAAATCGGAAACCAATGACAGAACAAACAAACTTCAGCCTGTTCAATAAAAAAGACACCCGCAATTTTATGCGGCTGCTGAAATACCTCACACCCTACAAAATCCGCATTGTCTGGGCTTTGCTGGCCATTATGGTGGTGGCAGCTACGGAAAGCTACCTTGCCGCCTTTATCGCCCCTTTGGTCAATCAGGGTTTTGCCGCGTCGCAGGCCGCACCCGTGTCCGGCGAGGCGGCGCATTGGTACGGCGCACTGATTGCCTTCAAAGACAAAATGAACTACCTGATTTGGGGGACGGAACAGAAAATCTGGGCTGTGCCTTTGTTTCTGCTGGTGTTGGTAGCCTTGCGCGGCATCGGCCGCTTTTCCAGCGGCTATCTGCTTTCCTGGGTCGGCATAGAGGCGATTAAACACCTGCGGCAGGACATGTTCGACAAAATGCTGCACTTGTCGTCCGAAAAACAGCAGGCCGAATCTTCGGGCAACATTTCCAGCCGTTTTTTGGTTCAGGCCAATATCGCCATTTCCAATGCCTCCGATGTTTTCATCACCGTTACCCGGGACAGCCTGATTGTGGCCGGTTTGGTGTGTGTCCTGCTGTATCTCAACTGGCAGTTGAGCTTGGTGGTGGTCGTCATGTTCCCGTTGCTGCTGGGATTGTCGCGCTACTATCGAAACCGCCTGAAAGAACCGCAAATCGGCGCACAAACCAGCATGGCGGAGCTGACTACAGTCATTAACGAACTGCATCAGGGTCACCGCATCGTCAAATTGTTCGGCGGTTATCAAAACGCTCTCGACCGCTTCACGGCGGTAAACCAAAAAATTACCCGCATCAACAAAAAAATCGCGCAGGCTTCCTCCGCCCGTTCGCCCATCAGCGAGTTCATTGCTTCAGCCGCATTAGCCGTCGTCATCTTCATTGCCTTGTGGCAGAGCCGCAGCGGGGCGACCACCATCGGCGAGTTCATGGCCTTTATCATTGCCATGCTGCAAATGGTCAGCCCGATTAAAAACTTGTCTAACATTGGGATTCCCATGCAGGCCATGTTCATCGCCGCCGACAACGTATATGTCTTCCTCGATACGGAAAATGAAGCCGACAACGGTACGCAAACCATCGAGACCACAAAAGGCAGCATCCGTTTCGAGCACGTCGATGTGCGTTATCCCGGGCAGGAAAACAAAGCCTTGGACGATTTCACGCTCCATATCCGGCCGGGGAAAAAAGTCGCCCTGGTCGGCCGTTCCGGCAGCGGGAAAACCACGGCCATCAACCTATTGCCGCGCTTCATTACGCCCGAATCCGGCCGCATCTCGCTTGACGGCATCGACATCGGCGATTTGACCTTGGAAAGCCTGCGCAAACAGTTTGCCTTGGTATCCCAAGATGTATTTCTATTTGACGATACCCTGTATAATAACGTGCTTTACGGTTGTCCCAATGCCGATGCCGATTCGGTGGAGCGCGCGCTGAAAGCCGCCAACTTGTGGGATTTTGTCCGGCAAAACCCGCAAGGGTGGGATATGGAAATCGGCGCGAACGGCCACAAACTTTCAGGCGGCCAACGGCAGCGTGTTTCCATTGCACGCGCCATCCTGAAAGACGCACCCATCCTGCTGCTCGACGAAGCCACCAGCGCGCTGGATAATGAATCCGAACGGCTGGTTCAGCAAGCATTGGAACGCCTGATGCACGGCCGGACCAGTATCATCGTCGCCCACCGCCTGACCACCATCGAGCAGTCCGACCGCATTATCGTGATGAGTGACGGCCGCATCATTGAAGAAGGAACCCATAAAGAATTATTGGAAAAACAAGGCTACTATGCCGAGTTGAGCAAGCGTCCGGAAACGGCGTAACAAAAATGCATCATCATTTCCGCTCCGCTTTCAGACGGCCTGCCTCTAAATCCTGAATGAGACAAACCGATTGGTACAAAACAAAAAATCGAAAGAAACCCGCATGACAACCCAAACCCTTTTAATCGAACTCCTTACCGAAGAACTCCCCCCAAAAGCCCTGAATAATTTAGGCAACCACTTCGCCGCTTCTGTTGCCGAAGGCTTGGAAAAAGCGCAACTGATTGACGGCGTAGCCGAATATACCGCCTACGCATCGCCGCGCCGTTTGGCCGTTCAAGTTAAAAACGTGAAAGCCGTGCAAGCCGATCAGAAAATCGTGAAAAAAGGCCCTGCCGTGGCGAATGCCATGAAAGACGGTGCGCCGACCAAGGCTTTGGAAGGTTTTGCACGCGGTGCTGAGGCAAAAATCGAAGACTTGACCATCGTCCATGACGGCAAGCAGGATGTGTACGCCTACAAATACGTCCAAACCGGCAAACCGCTGGGCGAGCTTTTGGAAGACATTATCAATCAAGCCGTTAAGAAACTGCCGATTCCGAAAGTGATGCGTTGGGGCAGCAGCACGTTTACCTTCGTGCGCCCCGTTCACGGGCTGATTGTGCTGCACGGCGGCGACATCGTAAACGTCAGCGTCTTGGGTCTGCAAAGCGGCAATCAAACCCTGGGACACCGCTTCCTGTCCAACGGCGAAATCACTATTACAAACGCCGACAGCTACGCTGTGCAAATGCTCGGGCAAGGCAAAGTCGTCGCTTCGTTTGCCGAGCGCAAAGCCGCGATTCAGACGGCCTTGAACGAGCAGGCAGGCCGTCTGAAAGCCACCGTTGCCGCTGATGAAGCCCTGTTGGACGAAGTTACCGCGTTGGTCGAATCCCCTGTTATTTTGGAAGCCGGTTTTGAAGAACATTTCCTCGCCGTGCCGCAGGAATGCTTGATTCTGACCATGCAGCAAAACCAAAAATACTTCCCGCTGCTCGACCAAAACGGCAAGCTGATGAACCGCTTCCTGCTGGTCTCCAACCTGCAAACGGAAGATCCGTCGCACATCATCCAAGGCAACGAACGCGTTTTGCGTGCGCGCCTGTCTGATGCCGAGTTCTTCTATAAACAAGACCAAAAGGCGACTTTGGAAAGCCGCCTGCCGAAATTGTCCAGCGTGGTTTACCACAACAAAATCGGTTCGCAAGCCGAGCGCATCGAGCGTCTGCAAAGCATCGCCGCCCACATCGCCAAAGCTTTGGGCGTAGCCGCCGCAGCCGCCGAACGTGCCGCGCGTTTGGCGAAAGCCGACTTGGTGACCGAAATGGTCGGCGAATTCCCCGAACTGCAAGGCACGATGGGCAAATACTATGCCCGCTTGGACGGCGAAACCGAAGAAATTGCCGAAGCCGTCGAACAACACTACCAACCGCGTTTCGCCGGCGACAACCTGCCGAACGGCAAAGTCGCTACTGCCGTTGCGCTGGCCGACAAACTGGAAACCTTGGTCGGCATTTGGGGCATCGGTCTGATTCCGACCGGCGACAAAGACCCCTACGCCCTGCGCCGCGCTGCCTTGGGTATTTTGCGGATGCTGATGCAGTATGGCTTGGACGTGAACGAGCTGATTCAGACGACCTTCGACAGCTTCCCCAAAGGTTTGCTCAACGAAAAAACGCCGTCTGAAACCGCCGACTTCATGCAGGCGCGCCTTGCCGTGTTGCTGCAAAACGACTATCCGCAAGACATCGTCGCCGCCGTACTCGCCAAACAGCCGCGCCGTTTGGACAATTTAACTGCCAAACTGCAAGCCGTTGCCGCGTTCAAACAACTGCCCGAAGCCGCCGCGCTCGCCGCCGCCAACAAACGCGTGCAAAACCTGCTGAAAAAAGCCGATGCTGAGTTGGGCGAAGTCAATGAAAGCCTGCTGCAACAAGATGAAGAAAAAGCCCTGTACGCCGCCGCACAAGGCTTGCAGCCGAAAATTGCCGCCGCTGTTGCCGAAGGCAATTTTCAGACGGCCTTATCAGAACTGGCTTCCGTCAAACCGCAAGTCGATGCCTTCTTCGACGGCGTGATGGTAATGGCTGAAGATCCCGCCATAAAACAAAACCGCTTGAACCTGCTGAACCACTTGGCGGAACAGATGAATGCGGTGGCGGATATTGCGCTGCTGGGGGAATAACAACCGCCTGCCATACAACCCCGACAAAAAGACCCCGACCATTAAGGAATCATAATGAAACACACCAACCGCCCGCTCCCCTTCATACTGGCATCCACCAATACCGGAGCCATGATAGTGAATCACCAAGACTACGCCCATGACCAACACGGCAACACCTATGGCGTAGGCTACCAATACCTAAGCCGGGGCAGCTTCGACCCGTCGGAAATCGAATTAGTCCTAAACCTATTGAACTTACGCAGACAGCACCACGGCGATGGCGTAACCGCCCTCGATTGCGGCGCAAACATAGGCGCGCACACCATAGCCTGGGGCATAGAAATGACAGGATGGGGCAAAGTTATCTCCTTTGAGGCACAAGAGCGCATTTACTACGCCTTGGCGGGCAACATCGCCCTAAACAACTGCTTCAACGTCCGCGCCATTCATGCGGCCTTGGGCAACACCAAAATACTGCCCGACCCGGCCGCACACTTCTTGGATATACCCGTACCCGACTACACCAAACACGCATCATTCGGCAGCTTGGAACTGCGCCATTCCGAACGCAACGAATTCATCGGGCAAGAAATAGATTACCAAAACCATACGCAAAAAATACCGTTAGTCTCCATAGACATCCTGAACCTGCCGCGCATAGACCTAATCAAAATGGATGTGGAAGGCATGGAAACAGAAGTATTGAATGGCGCATCAGACAGCATCAAACAACACAAACCCGTCATGCTGGTTGAAATCCTGAAAACAGGTGGCGATAGAGTTATCGATTTCTTCAAAGATTTGAATTATGAATTCTTTATTAAAGACATCAACCTCCTGGCCATACACAAAAACGACCCTATTTTAACAAGCCTTAAAGTAGAGCACAGCGAATTCCGCATACTCTCCAAAAAATTATGGCAAAAGAAAGAACATACCGAGGCAATAGACTATTACTTGAAATACTTGAAATATCGCAAAATAAACAAAACCAGGAAAACGCCAAATCAGGATATCCACCTTTTCCACCCCGATATAGACAAATCAAAATTCTAGACTCATGCCCCCGACCAAACGCCTAATCTTGGCCCTGTGCGGACACAAACCCCCCTGCCGAGATTTCGATTTCGGCAGCGTTTCCAGCATCCTCATCCGCCCCTTCGGGCTGGCCTTGGGCGATGCCATGATACACTTGGCCTTTGCCGCCCAAATCAAAGCCGTGCTGCCTGAGGTTCGCCTAGGCGTAATCGTCGGGCGCAACCGCGACATCTTCGCCTGCAGCCCCCTGTTCGACCAACTCATCCCCGCCACCTTGGGCGGCTATTGGCGTAACCGCAGAAAATGGCAGCTCCTACTGGATTTCAGCGAATCCTTCAACACCCCCGACCTGATCGCCGACAAAATCCTATTGCCGCAAGCCGTGATGATATTCAGCAAGGGCGACAAAACCTACTACAACCACCAAACCATATCCAATTACGATTTCCGCTGCCCCTTCAACCCCAAAAACCACATATCCTGCCACCTGAAAACCTCCCTGTTGGCGCAACATTTCGCCCTGCCCCCCGCCCTGCCGCACCTTTCCCTCCCTAAACACGAAATCCAGCAGGCTCAGACACTATGGCCGCAACAGGCACAAATAAAAATCCTGCTCGCCCCTCAAGGCCACCCCAGGTTGAACAAACATATACCCCCGGCGGAATTGGCGCAGGTTTTGAACAACGGCATAATGGACGCGGCACAAACCGGCCTGCTATTGGGCAAGGCGGCAAACAGTGCCGCCTATCTGGCCGAATTGAAAAAACACTGCCGTTCCGACCTGACCCCCATCCTTTCACCCCCGACCACCCTGGCCCAATACCTTGCCCTGACCGCCTCCGCCGACATCGTTATAGGTGTGGATAGTGGCACGGTGCATTTGGCCTGCGCCCTGAAAAAACCGACCATGGCCTTTTACGCGCGGGCAAACATCCAGACCTGGCATCCCCTGCCTCATCCCGACACCCCCTATTTGCTGCTCCTGTCCCCCGAAAGCAACCCCGACCCCGCCGCACTGGAACATTTCGACTTGGCGACAGCGGCGGCGTGGCTGCAAAAACAGATTACAGAAACCCCAACCAAACATCAGACAACGGCAAAAACCGCCTGAAAACAAACCACACAGAATAAATATGCCTATATTGAAAAAACTGAAAGAATGGAACTGGCGGCGCAATTTCGCTTTCAAAAAAATCAAACTGTATTTGCGCTACAAACCTTTGATTTTGCTTGACCGGCTGTTCGCGCACCAAAAAGGACGGCAAAACCACCCTGTTAAACGCATCCTGCTGATACGCAACGACGTTATAGGCGATATGATCGTCAGCACGGGGCTTATCCGCAGCCTGGCGCAGGCCGGTTACGAAGTTTATGTTTCTTCTACAGACTCCGCCTTGGACATCATACGCGGCAACCCCCATGTTAGCGGTGTCTTCCCATACAACGCATCATCTCCAGCCAATTTTGCCGCCTCCCTCCGCGAAATACGCCACCACCATTTCGATTTGGCCGTAGAACTCAGGGTTTCGCGCGAATTGTCGCTATATGACACGCTGTACCACGGTCTGATTCGCACCGACACGCTGTTGGGCTTCAACAAATCGTTTTTGCACACCTTCAATGCGTCCATAGAATGCGATGTTTCCAACATCCACGTTACCCAACCCTTCCTCCTGCTGCTGGCATACCTGCACATTGACGCGGCGGATTTGCCTTATGAACTATTCATAGACGAAGATACCGAACAATACGTCCGCCCCTACATTCCCAAACAGAAATTCGCGGTCATAAACCCGTTTGGCAGCAAAGGGCCGCGTTGCCTGTCCGAACAACAGGTAGCATCGATATGCCGCCACCTTTCGCAACAGGGTTTTGCCTGCGTATTGATAGGCGAGCCGGCCAAAACAGCTGCGCTGAAAATAAACTTGGCCGCCGTTTTTCCGTCCAGAAGCATTGCTGATGTGATCGCATTAATCAAATACGCGGATTTGGTCCTTACCGTGGATACCTCTGTTGTCCATATTGCCGCCGCTTTTACCAAAGACACCATAGGCCTCTATCTGCATTCCTTTCATCCCTTGGCCGAAGACGGCCGGACGGATGACAGCCTGAAAAACAGGCTCAGCATAAATTTTTTCCGTTACCGAACCAAAATATGCTACGGCCTGCCCAACCTTCCCGACCGTGATTTATACCGTTTTTTTACAGTCAATAATATATTCTGGTCGCCCAATAACCCCAATGCCGTTCAGGTTTTTTTTCCGCAGGAGGAAATTTCGGCCGTGCCTGACGAAGAGTTGTCTCAAAAACTCCATGACGCGCTGTATACGATACGCTGCCGGACTGGGCGGTATACGAAACACGCCCCCATAAACACCAACCCACAACCTTGATAAGGAATTTTTGATGGGGATTCCATTTTCCAAACGCCTGATTATTCGTTTTTGCGGTCAGAAAAAAACCTGTCCCGATTTTGATTTCCATAGGGTTGAATCCATACTGATACGCCCACTTGGTGATGCGGTCGGCGATGCGGTAATCAACCTTGCCTATGCAAAACAATTGAAAACCGTTTATCCGCATCTGAAATTGGGGGTTTTGGTAACGCCGCGTAACAGGGCAGTTTTTTCCTTTTCCCCGCTGATAGATGAATTAATCGACAAAAAGCCTGCCAATTATTTGAAACAGCGGAAAAAATGGCAGCTTTTTCTGGATTTCAGCGAGCATTTCGACAGCCCTAACATTATTTCCTCTGCCGTCCTTGCCCCGCAGGCTGTCATGATTTTCAGAAAGAGAAGCCATAAGGGATATTATTCTTTGAAAAATATCCGCAATTATGACTTTTACTGCCCCTATCCTAGGGACAGCCATGTCGTGGATCACCTTCGTACTTCCGTCTTCGCCGATTATTTTCAACTGCCGCTGGCTTTGCCAGAACTGTCGGTAAGCGAACAGCTACAAGACGGCATCCTGCCTTTTTGGGGCGGGCAGCCCGGTCAAATCCTTGTCTTTGTCGCTCCGCAAGGCAGCGTGCCCGATAAGTGTGTCCCCGCGGAAGAAACAGCCGGTTTGCTCAATCGGGTTCATGCCGCATTGCGTCCGAATATCCGTTTTTTATTATGCAACGGTAAAACAGGAGCCGAATATTATCGGCAACTCAAACCTTTGTGCGATGCCAATATCGATATAGGCTTGTCGCCCGAAACATCGGTTGGGGAGTATATTGCTTTGACCGCATCGGCGGATTTGGTTATCGGTGTGGACAGCGGCACGGTTCATTTGGCCTGTGCGTTGTCCAAGCCCTTGCTCAGTTTTTATGTGAACCATAACCTCGATACCTGGGGGCCTCTGTATCATCCCCATGTCCCGCATTTTACGGCAGTCGCACACGCAAAACAGCAAAAGCGCGATTCGGAGGAAGTCGCTTGGCGGTCACGTGGTGATTTCCCTATGGACGAAGCGGCTGCCTGGTTCAATCGGGAAGCTGCCACACTGTTGCGGGAAAAACAGGGTTTGGGGTCGGAAAAATTCTGATGAATATCCTGATAACGGGCGGCGCGGGCTTTATCGGCTCGGCAGTCGTCCGCCATATCATCAAAAATACTCAGGATTCCGTCGTCAACCTCGACAAACTGACCTACGCAGGCAATCTCGAATCGCTGACCGACGTAGCCGACAACCCGCGTTACGCCTTTGAGCAAGTGGACATTTGCGATCGTGCCGAACTTGACCGCGTGTTTGCCCAACACCGGCCAGATGCCGTCATGCACTTGGCAGCGGAAAGTCATGTCGACCGCTCGATCGATTCCGCAGGTGAGTTTATCCAAACTAACATCGTCGGCACGTTCAACCTGCTTGAAGCCGCACGTGCCTACTGGCAACGGATGCCGTCTGAAAAACGCGAAGCTTTCCGTTTCCACCATATTTCCACTGACGAAGTTTATGGCGACTTGCACGGCACGGACGATTTGTTTACCGAAACCACGCCATACGCCCCATCCAGCCCCTACTCCGCTTCCAAGGCGTCCAGCGACCACCTTGTCCGCGCATGGTTGCGCACTTACGGCCTGCCGACCATCGTAACCAACTGTTCGAACAACTACGGTCCATACCATTTCCCCGAAAAACTCATTCCGTTGATGATTCTGAACGCGCTCAACGGCAAACCACTGCCCGTATACGGCGACGGGATGCAAATCCGCGACTGGCTGTTTGTCGAAGACCACGCCCGCGCACTGTATCAGGTTGTTACCGAAGGCGTTGTTGGAGAAACCTACAATATCGGCGGGCATAATGAAAAAGCTAATATCGAAGTGGTCAAAACCATCTGCGCACTGCTGGAAGAACTCGTTCCCGAAAAACCGGCCGGTGTGGCGCGTTACGAAGATTTGATTACCTTCGTGCAAGACCGCCCCGGCCATGATGTGCGCTATGCCATCGACGCCGCCAAAATCGGCAGGGAACTCGGCTGGAAACCGCAGGAAACATTCGAATCCGGCATCCGTAAAACGGTGCAATGGTATTTGGACAACAAAACCTGGTGGCAAAATGTATTAAACGGTAGTTACCGTCTGGAACGCTTGGGAACGGTGAAATAAGTTTTCAGACGGCCTTTTTGAGATACAAGGCCGTCTGAAAACATTATTTGCGTCTTGCTTCGTTTCAATGCCTTATTCAAATATGGCTTAAAACAATACCCGGCTCATCAATACTTCAGGAGAAACCCATGAAAGGCATCATCCTTGCCGGCGGCAGCGGCACACGCCTCTACCCCATCACGCGCGGCGTGTCCAAGCAGCTTCTGCCCGTGTACGACAAACCCATGATTTACTACCCCCTGTCAGTATTGATGTTGGCAGGAATACGCGAAATCTTGGTCATCACCACCCCTGAAGACAATCCTTCTTTCAGACGGCTGCTCGGTGACGGCAGCGACTTCGGTATCTCCATCAGCTATGCCGAACAACCCAGTCCCGACGGCTTGGCGCAAGCATTCATCATCGGCGAAGAATTTATCGGCAACGACAACGTCTGCTTGGTCTTGGGCGACAATATTTTCTACGGCCAGTCGTTTACCCAAACCCTGAAACAAGCCGCCTCCAAAAAATACGGTGCCACCGTATTCGGCTACCAAGTCAAAGACCCCGAACGTTTCGGCGTCGTTGAATTTGATGAAAACTTCAATGCCTTATCCATCGAGGAAAAACCGAAACAGCCCAAATCCGATTGGGCGGTAACAGGCTTATATTTCTACGACAACCGCGTGATAGAGTTCGCCAAACAAGTCAGGCCGTCTGAACGCGGTGAATTGGAAATCACCAGTCTGAATCAAATGTATCTTGACGACGGTTCATTGTCTGTTCAGTTGTTGGGGCGCGGCTTTGCATGGTTGGACACCGGTACGCACGAAAGCCTGCACGAGGCCGCCTCATTCGTCCAAACCGTGCAAAACATCCAAGACCTGCAAGTTGCCTGCCTCGAAGAAATTGCCTGGCGCAACGGCTGGCTTTCAGACGGCCGCTTGGAAGAACTGGCCAAGCCGATGACAAAAAACGAATACGGCCAATATTTGCTGCGCTTGTTGAAAAAATAATGTTTGAGGCTGTCTGAAACTTTTCAGACGGCCTATTAGATGAAAGATAAAACAATAAAAATCATTGATACCTCCATCCCCGAAGTCAAACTTTTAGAACCGCAAGTCTTCGGCGACGCGCGCGGCTTCTTTATGGAAACCTTCCGCGACGAATGGTTTAAGGCCAACGTCTGCGACCGTACCTTTGTGCAGGAAAACCATTCCAAATCAGGCAAAGGCGTATTGCGCGGCCTGCATTACCAAACCGAAAACACGCAAGGCAAACTCGTGCGCGTCGTTGTCGGCGAAGTATTTGACGTTGCCGTCGATATGCGCAAAGACTCGCCGACTTTCGGCAAATGGGTGGGCGAAATCCTGTCGGCGGAAAACAAACGCCAACTGTGGGTGCCAGAAGGTTTTGCGCATGGTTTTTATGTTTTGAGCGATGAAGCCGAATTCGTTTACAAATGCACGGATTATTACAACCCGAAAGCCGAACATTCGCTGATTTGGAACGATCCGTCAGTCGGCATCGAATGGCCGCTACAAGGCGAACCGAATTTGTCGCCCAAAGACTTGGCAGGCAAACCGCTGAGTCAGGCGGTGTTGTTCGATTGAGTGATTGAGGCCGTCTGAAACGTTTTCAGACGGCCTCTTTAAATGTTTTCGGGTAAAATCCGAATAATTTTGACAAGGGGCCCCGAAGATTTACCACGCCGGAGTGTGCATAAGGCGCATGTCGATGCGTTGCCCTGAATAAACCCCCAAACCTGCCGCCCCGAAGGGCGGAGTTCAACCATTAAGGAAATCTTGATGAAAAACACCGCAATCAGCATCAACGTTTTCCGCAGCGGCGGCGGCATGGAAAGCTATACTTTCGACTTGGTCAAGCAAATGACGGCACAAGGGCGTACAGTGAAAGTATATGCGGCGAAATTTGACTACACACTGCCGATTTACCGGCACATCGAACCCGTTTTAATCAACCAAAAAAAAATCCCGAAAAAATTGCGGCCGTTTTTTTTCGCCCGCCAGCTCGACAGCATCCGCCGCAAAGACGAATACCTGATTGCCTGCAACCCCGCCGACCATGCCGACATATACATTTGCGGCGGCAACCATCTGGGCTACCTGCGCGCGATGGGGCAGAAGCCGAACCTCATCGACCGACTGACCATCCGCCGCAACCGCAGCAACTACGCCACGGCCAAATCCATCATGGCGCATTCGGAAATGATGCGGCGCGAACTGGTGGAACTGTATCAAGTGCCGTCTGAAAAAATCCGCACCGTCTATCCGCCGGCCGACACAGAACGCTTTTTCTCCCGTCCGGACGGCATCGCCGCCACACGCCGGCAATACGGCTGGCGCGACGATGAAACCGTTTTCCTGTTTCCGTCTACCGGTCACAAACGCAAGGGTCTGGATTTTCTGGCAGAATTTTTCGAACGTACCGAGCTGCCCGTCAGGCTGGCCGTAGCCGGTTCGCCACTGCCGCGCCCGATGAAGAATGTGCAGGAACTCGGCTTTTGCAACAATATGCCCGATTTATACCGCGCCGCCGATTACACCATCATGGCCTCGCTGTACGAACCCTTCGGCTTGGTGGGCATCGAATCGGTGTTGTGCGGCACGCGCGTCGTACTGGCCGACAACATGGCCTGTTGCGAAGTGATGAAACCCGAAGCGGGCTTTTTCTTCAAGCGCGCCAACCCGCAGACTTTGGCCGATGCCGTCGCCCGCGCAGTTGCCCTGAAAGCAGGCGGTGCGCACCGTATTGCCTCCCCGTTGCAGGCTTTGAACTATGACCCGACGTTGGCGCACCATCTTGCGCAGTTGGATAAAATGCTGCAGGCCGTCTGAAACGGTGTTTTCAGACGGCCTTTTCGAAGTGAAAATTATGAGACGGGATAAATCGTTTAGTTATCTTCAATTTGTAGAAATTCTAACCATGCTTTTTTGTTATTTTCTAATCGTTTTAAGTCAATATCAGGTTTATTTATATTCTCTTCACAAGTTGTTATTTTCTCCCTTAAGACTTTAATATATTTATTTTTCCATGTGTCAAAATCATCATTGGTAATCTCAATATCAGAGAGTTCTAAGTCATAAAATTTAAGTGGATGCTGGCTTTTAGATTTAACGTGGAAATCGTATACTTCACTAATATGAAGATATTCAAAAGGATCATTAAGAGTATTAAGTTTTCTTAGAAAAATTTTCCTGTGTTCTTGTTGAGAATCTTTATATTTTTTTATGCAGTTATTTATAGATTGATCAAGTTTTTCTCTGAACTTAGATTTTAATTTTTTAAGAATGCTGTTCTCTCTCAAAGCATCTGCTGTATCTTTGTAACTGGTTAGAATGAGAAAGTGAATAATCTTATCTTGCGGGTTGTTTTTTACGAAATTTTCTACTTCTGAAGAATCTAATATTCGTTTTTCAGAATTTAATATTTCTGAAGTTTTTAAATCTAATTGTAATTGTTTTAGTAGTTTATATCTATTTAATAAACCTTGAAAAATATAAGGTGTTTCTAAATCTTTATTCTCTGAGTATTTATCTGGTGTTAAGCAGTATAATGCCAAGAGTTTAAGTATTTCATTTGGTATGAAGGAGCGAAGGATATCGCTATATAATTGTTCTTGAATATTGATATATTTTGTACTGATTTTCTGTCTAATTTCTACACTATTTTCCAAAAAATCTTCTATTTTTATTTTAGTATTTTTCTCATCATTATTGGCTGGCTCTTTGTTCTCATCTCTTTTGGATAGGCTTATACAAATAAATTTAAGCATTTGAAATAATAAATCAAAATATCCTTTTAGGGTGTGGTTATGATTTATAATTTCTATTGCGTGATAATTACTCATCTTTTCAGATGGTTGTGCTTCAGTAATAGTATCAAGCCCTTTATAGCGACTTTCAATGTCCCCGTTTATTTTAGCAATATCAGTTTCAACTTTTTCAATAACCTTATTATGTTGCTCCAACAAAGAAAAAAATGTCGATTCAAATTGTTGCAGATTAAAAATCTCTGATTGGCGGCTTTGTTGTTCTACCTGTTGGCGTTGCTGTTCCGCCGCCTGTTTCAACTCTTTGCGCGTTGCTTGCATTTCCTGTGCTTGCTGATGAATAGTATAGAGCAGGCCGATAAGGGCTAGGAAGCTGATGATGGGGTTCAGCGTGCCACCCAGATAGTCGCCGAATGTTCCCCATGTGGCGGAATCGTTGGTTACGGATAAGTTTTTGAAATAAGCGATATACAATCCCAAAATGATAAGAAATGCAGCGACGGCGGCTCCGCCTAATACCCATAATAAGCGATTGGGTTTATTCCCTCTGTCCATGGTTTTTCCTTTTATTTACACCCATAAAGGTCGTCTGAAAATTTTCAGACGACCTTATTTTATAAACTCGAATCAGCAATATCCATGCCGTTGTTTCCGCATATAGGGGAATTGCGATGCGGGGATTTCCTAGTTTAATCTGCGGTATGTTTGGAGGGTATTCAGTCCAGCATCGCCAAAAGCTCTTCCTCGCTCAATACCGCCACACCCAAGGCATTGGCTTTTTCCAGCTTGCTGCCGGCGGCTTCTCCGGCGACGACGTAATCGGTTTTTTTGGACACGCTGCCGGAAACTTTGCCGCCTGCTGCTTCGATCAAGGCTTGGGCCTGGTCGCGCTTGAGGGTGGGCAGGGTGCCGGTTAACACAAAGGTTTTGCCTGCTACGGCTTCGTTGAGGCCGTCTGAAAACGCTTCGTCTTGATTTTCAGACGGCGTTTGAAAGAAGAAGGTTTTTAGGTTTTCGAGTAGGGCGGCGTTTTGTGCTTCGCTGCGCCATGTTTGCCAGTCGGCGGGGAGGGCTTTGTCGGTTTGCAGGCCCTCTATGCTTTTGCCGGCGAGTTCCCATAAGGCTTGGGCTTTGTTTTCGCTGATTTTGAAACCGGGCAGGCGGGCAATCCAACGTTGCGGCTCGGCGTGGCGGGCGGGCGGGATGGTAACGGCTTGGGTTTGCGGGGCAACGCCTGCGGCGAGCAGCTCGTCTATCATCGCCTGCTGCGCGTCTTGGGCGAAGAAGTGGGCGATGGAGCGGGCGACGACGGTACCGATGTCGGGCAGGCAGGCGAGGATGGGTTCGGGTGCGCGGCGGACGTGTTCCAACGTGCCGAATGCTTGCGCCAGCGTTTTGGCGGTGCGTTCGCCGACGTGGCGGATGCCGAGCGCGAACAGGAAGCGGGCGAGTTCGGGCGTTTTGCTGGCTTCTATGCCTGCGAGGATGTTTTCCGCCCACTTGGTCGGCTGTTTTTTGCCATTTTGGGTGTTGGATTCAGGCAGGTCGGTTAAAACCGTTTCTGCGTCGTCGTTTTCGTTTTCAGACGACCCTTTATCCGCCGTTTCCTTCATTTTTTGTAAGGTCGGAATGTCGAGGCGGTAGAGGTCGGCGAAATGGCGGACGAGGTCTTGGGCGACAAGTTGCTCGATTTGTTTTTGACCGAGTCCGTCGATGTCCATAGCCTTGCGCGAGGCGAAATGGATTAAGCCTTGTGCGCGTTGTGCCTGACAAAGCATACCGCCGCTGCATCGGGCGACGGCTTCGCCTTCTTCGCGTTCGATTTCGCTGCGGCAGATGGGACAGTGGGTCGGCAGGCGGTAGGGCTTGTGGAGCGGAACGGATTGGGTTTGGTTTGCGGACGGTGTTTCGGCAAACAAGTCGTCTTGTTGCTGCTTGAGGCCGTCTGAAACGGCAACGGCGTTTTCCTGCATCGGGCGACGTTCGAAAATCACGCGCACGACTTCGGGAATCACGTCTCCGGCGCGGCGCACGACGACGGTATCGCCGACGCGAACGTCTTTGCGCGATACTTCGTCCTGATTGTGCAGGGTGGCGTTGGTTACGGTTACGCCGCCGACGAATACGGGTTGCAGGCGGGCGACGGGGGTAACGGCTCCGGTGCGCCCGATTTGCACATCGATGGCTTCGACGACGGTCAGTGCTTCTTCGGCGGGGAATTTGTGGGCAATCGCCCAGCGCGGCGCGCGAGAGATGAAGCCGAGTTCGCGCTGTTGCGCCAAGCTGTTGACTTTGACGACCATGCCGTCGATTTCGTAGGGCAGTTCGGGGCGTTTTTGCTGCATTTGTTCGTAAAACGCCAATACTTCGTCGATATTTTTGAAACAGCCGAAATTGCCGTAGGGCAGGCTGAAGCCGAGCTCTTGGAAATAGGCGAGTTCTTGGATGTGTTCTTCAGCCTCGAAACCGCCTTGCTGACGGGCGACGGAGTAGGGGAAAAAGTGCAGTTTGCGCTGCGCGGTAATGCGCGAATCGAGTTGTCGCAGGCTACCGGCGGCGGCGTTGCGCGGATTGGCAAAGGGTTTTTGCCCGTTTTCAGCTTGTCTTTTATTGAGAGCGGCGAAATCGGCTTTTTGCATCAGCACTTCGCCGCGTACTTCGATGAGTTCGGGCGTATTTTCGCCGTGCAGCCGCAAGGGGATGTTGGCGACGGTTTTGACGTTTTGGGTAACGTCTTCGCCCGTTGCGCCGTCGCCGCGTGTCGCCGCCTGTACCAGTACGCCGTCACGGTAGAGCAGACTGATGGCGAGGCCGTCGAATTTGGGTTCGATAACGTATTCGGGATTGCCGCCGTCCAAGCCGTCGCGCACGCGTTGGTCGAAAGCGTACATTTCGGCATGGTCGAACACGCCGTTTTCATTTTGCGGGGAAAAGGCATTGGTCAGCGACAGCATCGGCACTTCGTGGCGCACTTCGGCAAATCCCGCCAAAGGCTCGCCGCCGACGCGCTGGGTCGGGCTGTCGGGCAGTTTGAGCTCGGGATGGTTTCGTTCCAGCGCTTCGAGTTCGCGGAATAATTTGTCGTATTCGGCATCGGGTACGCTGGGTGCGTCGAGGGTGTAGTATTCGTAGGCGTAGCGGTTGAGGAGGTCGGTGAGGTGGCGGATGTGTTGTGCCGGGGTGGTCATATTGAAAAGGCCGTCTGAAAATCAAAACGGGCGCATTTTAACATGTCCCCGTTTTGATTTTCAGACGGCCTTGAGGCAGATTCTGTCCGGATTAGGAGAACAACCGTTGCGCCAGTTCGCCGCCGGGTTCGATGCCGACTTTACGCATTTCTTCTTGTCGCGCATTGACGTAGCGGCCGACATCTTTCAGCCATTCCATAGACAGTTCTTCCAGTTTGTCGTTAACCAAGTCCAAACCCAGTTCGCTGGAGAAGCGGACGGTTAAATCCATGAAGCGGTCGAAGTTTTTGCTGCCTGCGGGAACATGCGGGATGTCGAACAGGATGCTGAAACCTTTATAAGGCTGGGAAGAGAGCAGGGCGGCGGTGAACGCGCTGCCGTCCATGGTGACGATGCTGAACAGCGGGCGGCCATTGCCGTTGTCGAGGTGGAATGCCCCGTCGTGGCTCAATTCGAAGCCCGCGCGTTCGACGGCGGCCCGCAGTTCGGTACCGCTGACGGAGGTGCGCGAAATCAGGTGCATGGCGATGCTTTGGTCGACGCGTTCGCATAATTCGTCCAAAGGACGGGCGATTTCGAGGAAGGCGGGGATGTCCATCAGTTTCATGCCGGCATCGAGTTTGGCGGCAAATTCGTTGACTTGGCTGCCGAAGGCTTCCAATTCCTGCACGGTGGCCAGTCCTTTGCGGGAGATGGCTTGAAGCGCGACGATGAAGCCTTGGTAATAGATGTTGGGCACGGGTTCTACGGTCTGCCATACGCCGTCCATGGTGCAGCCGGCGATTTGGAAGCGGTGGCGGCCGGAAAAGCGGGGCAGGGAGCGGAATTCCTGCGGCTCGCTCAGGGAGATGTAGGCCATGTAGTCGAAGCGCGGTTCGAACCAGGGCAGCTCCTGTTTCACCATGTCGTCCAAGTCCATCAGCAATTTGCCTTTGGCGGTGTTTTTTTCCTGCGTGTATTTGGGTGCGGCAACGGAAGCGAAGGTGTAGTTGCCGTCTGTGCTGCCGGCTTCCTGAAGGACGGATTCCTTGGTTTCTGCTTCGGTGTATGTGTTTTTCTTGCCGCTGTCGTGTTCGGCGAGGAATTGCTCCATCACGAGGACGGCTTTTTCACGCGCGGGTTTTTTTTCCTGTTCGCGGATTTCGGCAAACGACAGTGGTTTGGCTGCTTCGTTTTGTGCTGTCTCGGCCTGGTCGGGTTCGGAGAAGAGGTCGGCCGGTGCGGTTTGCGCGGGCTTCTCTTTGGTCGGGGCAGGGCGGCTGTTTCCGACTTTCGCTTCCGCTTTGGCAGTAGGCTCAGGCGGGGCATCTTCGCGGGAGACGTCTGCCTGGCGGACGACGACCAGCGGTTTGCCCTGCTTGCCCTGCGGGGCGGCGACGCCGTGGGTTTTGCCGTCGCGCACGGATTCGGTTTGGCTTTCAAGCAGCGCGTCTTTGTCGGCGTGGCCGAATTGTTCACGCACTTGGCGGCGGTATTGGTTTTCCTGATACATGTTGTAGGCGATTACGCCCAAGATAATCAGCAGGCCGATGGCGGCCGCAATCCAGATTTTTGCGTCCATAAGTTTCCGTTTGTCGCTTATTCGGTTGGCAATGGCGTCGATTATAGCGAAATTCGCCGCCGTCATCAGCCGTATTGCTTTTTCAGACGGCCTGTGCGCTGTTGCAGCCGCCTATTTGCGCCCAGTCGAAGAAGTGTCCGGGGTCGGTTTTGCGGCCGGGGGCGATGTTTTGGTGGCCGGTAACGGCCGTTATCGGGTATTGGCGGCGCAGGGCGGCGAGCAGGCGGTTTAGCGCGTTGTATTGTTCGTCGGCGAAGGGTTCGAAGTCGCAGCCTTCCAGTTCGATGCCGACTGAAAAAGAGTTGCATTTTTCCCGGCCGCGAAACGAGGACGCGCCTGCATGATAGGCCATGTCGTCGCAGGAGACGAACTGCACCGTTTCGCCCGTGCGGGTGATGAAGAAATGGCTGGAAACGCGCAGGTCTTTGATGACGCTGTAAAACGGATGTTCCGTTTCGTCGATGTTGTTGGTAAAGAGTTTCTCCACCGTGCCGGTGCCGTATTCGAACGGCGGCAGGGAAATGTTGTGGATGACTGCGAGTCCGACGGTTTCGCCTGCCGGACGCGGTTCGCAGTTGGGCGAAAAGGCCTGCCGCGCACCCGACCAGCGGCCGTTGTGCCAAGTGTCCATGATGCTTGTCCGTATTGTCTGTGAAACGGTTTGGAAAGTTTTCAGACGGCCTTATGACGGCTGGAGGCCGTCTGAAAAAAGAAAAAGCCTTACATCAGCCAGCCGTCGGGCGTTACGGTTCGGTTGTCCAGCAGGCGGATGATGCCGACCACTACGCGGAAGACATACCATATTCCCACCAGCGGCATCAGCCAAAAACCGATTAAAACCAGCATCAGTATGGAGCAGATGACAAATCCGGCCAGCGAAACCCAGAAGGTTTTAATTAAAAAGCTGATGTGGTCGGCATAAATCGTACCGGCCATGTCTTCGCGTTTGACATAGGCGATGACGGCACCGATCAGGACGGCCAGTCCGCCGGTAAAAATGCCGGCTGCAAACAGGCCGTAAATCACATACATATAATTGCGCCGCTGCTCTTCGGTCATATCGGGCACGCCTGCCGCCTGCCGTTGGCTTTCCACCCTGACCGGTTTGACGTCGATAACGTCGTCCGACTGATGGTTCTGTTTGTTTTCCATCTGAACCCTGCCTTTCCTGATAGTGGTCGGTAACAACACGATACTTTACCCGCAGGCGGCCGCCGAGGCAAACAGGCCGTCTGAAATTGCCCGACGGATTCTTTGCCTTTATACTGCCGCACTTTGCATTTCCGCTTTTCCCTATGAAAAAAGCCTTTGTTTTCCTTTCGGCACTGATGCTGCTGTCGGCGGCTGTTTTCGCCGCCCTGCTGTTCTTACCGAAAACCAACCCGCAAACCTACCGCATCAAAATCGAAAACGGCCAGGGCATTGCCGCCGTCGGCAACCGTTTGGCCAAAGACGACATCATTTACAGCCGCCACGTGCTGATCGGCGCGGCCTACATGCTCGGCGTACACAACCGCCTGCAAAGCGGCAGCTACAAACTGCCGCAGAAAGTTTCGGCCTGGCAGATTCTGCAAAAACTGAAAAAAGCAGAGTCCGACACCGTAACCGTACAAATCATCGAAGGCATGCGTTTTGCCCAAATGCGCCGCATCATCAACCAGACCGCCGATTTGAAACACGACACCGCAGGCTGGAGCGACGAAAAACTGCTGAAAGAAATCGACCCTGAAGCAGGGTACACCCGCGCGGAAGGCCTGTTTGCCCCCGACAGCTACGAACTTGATGCCGGCAGCAGCGATTTGCAACTCTACAAACTCGCCTACCGCACCATGCAGAAAAACCTGAATCAGGCCTGGGAAGAACGCCAAAGCGGCCTGCCGTACAAAACCCCCTACGAACTGCTGACCATGGCCAGCATCATCGAAAAAGAGACCGCCCACGAAAACGACCGCCGCCACGTTGCCGCCGTATTCGTCAACAGGCTCAACATCGGCATGCGCCTGCAAACCGACCCCACCGTCATCTACGGCATGGGCGACGCCTACAACGGCCGCATCCGCAAAGCCGACCTCCAGCGCGACACCCCCTACAACACCTACACCCGCAACGGCCTCACCCCCACGCCCATCGCCCTGCCGGGCAAAGCCGCACTGGAGGCCGCCGCCCACCCCTCTTCGGAAAAATACCTGTATTTCGTTTCCCGCATGGACGACACCGGCCTGAGCCAGTTCAGCCACACCCTCGACGAACACAACGCCGCCGTCCGCCAATACATCTTAAAGCGCAAATAACTAAACAGGCCGTCTGAAAACGCCCTTTCAGACGGCCTCTGCCCGGCAAAAGCCGCGTTTACGACCCGACAGAAAAAAGGCAAACACATGAACGTACCGCACAACACCGTAACAGCCGAAACCAAGGCCGCCGTATTGGCCGAAGTCCTGCCCTACATCCGCCGCTTCGCCGGCAGCGTCTTCGTTGTCAAATACGGCGGCAACGCCATGACCGAACAACATCTGAAAGAAGGCTTCGCCAAAGACATCACCCTGCTCAAACTCGTCGGCATCCACCCCGTCATTGTCCACGGCGGCGGGCCGCAAATTAACGAAATGCTGGAAAAAATCGGCAAAAAAGGCGAATTCGTCCAAGGAATGCGCGTTACCGACGACGAAACCATGAGCATCGTCGAAATGGTGCTCGGCGGCCTCGTCAACAAAGAAATCGTCTCCCTGCTCAACCAAAGCGGCGCGAAAGCCGTCGGCATCACCGGCCGCGACAACCACTTCATCAAAGCGGAAAAACTCCTCATCGACACCCCCGAACAAACACAAGCGGACATCGGCCGCGTCGGCACGGTCGAAAGCATAGACACCGCCCTGATTACCGGCATCATCGAACGCGGCTGCATCCCCGTGGTCGCCCCGATAGGAGTGGGCAAAGACGGCGGTGCCTTCAACATCAACGCCGACCTCGTCGCCGGCAAACTGGCCGAAGAACTGAAGGCCGAAAAACTGATTATGATGACCAACACCGCAGGCGTGCTGGACAAAAACGGCAGCCTGCTGACCCGCCTCACCCCGCGCCGCATCGACGAACTGACCGCCGACGGCACCCTCTACGGCGGCATGCTGCCGAAAATCGCCTCCGCCATCGAAGCCGCCTCCAACGGCGTCGGCGCAGTCCACATCATAGACGGACGTGTTCCCAACGCCCTCCTGCTGGAAGTGTTTACCGACGAGGGCGTAGGCTCCATGATTCTGGGGCACGAAGAATAAAAACATTGTTTTTTCAGACGGCCTTTACCGCATCAAAAAAAGGCCGTCTGAAAACGAAGCTTCCGAAGCAGGCTGAGTTTCTGCGAAGCTAAAACGAAGCCGCCGAAGCAAACTGAGTTTTTACAAAACAAAAAACGTTTCAGACGGCCTCCCGATTCCCGCCGAACGGACACGGGATACAACATCAAACCCAGCCCGTCTTTTTTCACCGACAACCCGACCGCCATGCAAAGCCAAGAACTGGAAGACCTCACCCTGCTGCTCGTCCGCGATGCCGACGAAGCCGAAATGTGGATAGACCGCTGGGCGGTGAGCTATCCCACCGTCCGCACGGCCGCCGCGTCCCGCAGCCAAAGCATAGATGAATGGCAGCGGCGGATTCAGGCGGCCTGGGAGCAGATACACAGTCAAAACGTCGCCGTCGTTGCCCACGGCGCAGGCGTTTCGGCCTGGCTGGCTTGGCTGTATCGGGCAGACATCCTCTCGCAGCGGCGGGTGCGCAACATCATCCTCGCCGCCCCGCTGCAAACCGCGTTTCCCGACGATGCCGAGCATACGTTCCAACGCGTCCGCTGCCCCTGCCGCACCGCATTGGTCGTCGGCCGCGACGATTCCGACTGTCCCGAAGAATGGGCGGGACGGCAGGCGCAGGTGTGGCGCGCGACATTATTGGCCGCGCCGCAGGCAGGCCGTCTGAACGAGCCGCTGCAAGGGTGGCAGTGGGGCATGAAGCTGATGCAGGAAATGCTGCTGGCCTAAGGTAAAACGGAGAGGCCGTCTGAAAATGTTTTTCAGACGGCCTCAAACTCGAAAAAGAAAGATGATACCGCCGCTTCCCGCATCAGACTGCCTGAGTTTGAATTATCGGGCCGACGGTTTGCCGCCCGAAATTAAAAAATGTTAAACTGCCGCGCGCTTTTCAGACGGCCTGATACACCCGATTCCGTTTAAACTCTGCATCATGGCATACACCATTCCGAAAGTGGCCGTTATTCCCTATCCGCCGCAAAAACTGCACGAATTCAAGCTGATTTGGTTTGAATATGTGGATAATCTGCATTTCGGTTTGAATCCTGCCGGCTTTGTCGATAATGCCGAACCCTATCTGGACATCGCGCGGCAGCGGTTTTGGGAGGCAGGCTGGGCGGGGGACGGCGAAATTTCGCTGATGTGGATACCGCCGTTTGCCATCAACGATATAGACGGTACCCGGCATATGTGGACGCATACGCACGGCGTGGTCGTGTGGCATGTCAAACAGCAGTCCGACGGTATTTCGTGGATTTTGTATCCGCCCGAAGAAATCGATTTAAATGAATACACCCCGCGAGATTAGCGCGAAGCCGTGCCAAACGGCGGGTTCAGACGGCCTGAAGCGGTAAGCGGCCGGCCCGAATCCTTCGGCAAGCGTCAAATCTTTATTCCCCTGAAAGTGCCGCCGGCATCATTGCGATGACGGTTGGGCCGGTCAGCGTCATTGCGCCGCTGCGAACACAAAGGAACACAATATGACCGTATCTCCCGTTGCCTTGCGCCGCCAAACCGAGCGCAAGCCGCATCCGACCGCGCGTTATTGGAAAAAATGCGATGTCGAAGCCCTGTTCGACCTGCCGTTTCTGGATTTGGTTTTTCAGGCAGCCGAAATCCACCGCAGCCATTTCAACCCGCGCGAAATCCAGCTTTCCACCTTGATGTCCATCAAAACCGGCGGCTGTCCCGAAGACTGCGCCTACTGCCCGCAATCGGCGCACCACAATACCAATCTGGGCAAAGAGCAGATGATGGATGTGGACGAAATCGTCGAAAAAGCGAAAATCGCCAAATCGCGCGGCGCAAGCCGTTTCTGCATGGGCGCGGCATGGCGCGGGCCGAAGCCGAAAGACGTGGCCGTGGTTTCCGAAATCATCAGCGCGGTCAAAGGGCTGGGCATGGAAGTGTGCGGCACCTTCGGTATGCTTGAAGACGGCATGGCGGAAGACTTCAAAAAAGCAGGTTTGGATTATTACAACCACAACCTCGACACCGACCCCGACCGCTACAACGACATCATCCACACGCGCAAACACGAAGACCGCATGGACACCTTGGGCAAAGTCCGCAATGCCGGTTTGAAAGTCTGCTGCGGCGGCATCGTCGGCATGAATGAAACCCGCGCCGAACGCGCAGGGCTGATTGCCAGTCTCGCAAACCTCGACCCGCAGCCCGAAAGCGTGCCGATTAACCAGCTCGTCAAAGTGGAAGGCACGCCGCTGGCCGATGCCGAAGATTTGGACTGGACGGAGTTTGTCCGCACTATCGCCGTGGCGCGGATTACCATGCCCGAGAGCTACGTTCGCCTGTCGGCAGGGCGCAGCAATATGCCCGAGTCCATGCAGGCGATGTGTTTCTTGGCGGGCGCGAACTCGATTTTCTACGGCGACAAGCTCTTAACCACCGAAAATCCCGGCGAAGACGGCGACCGCCTGCTGATGGAAAAGCTGAACCTTTATCCGCTGCAATTCGAATTGGAAGGCGAATATCAGGCCGCGAAGCAGCAGCCGAAAATCAGAGTCGATTATTAACGCGTCGGGCGGCACGGCGTGCCGCCTTTTTGTTTGGCCGCCATCGCCATGCCCGATGCGGGCGGAAGAGGCCGTCTGAAAAATGCCGCAACGGTTTTTCAGACGGCCTGTTGCAATTATGCCTGCGAATGCGACTTTCCGACGATTCGCCGCCCGCATTCGAACGCATAATCCGCCCTTTGCTGAGTTTGCTCAATATTTGACGGCAAACCGTTTGACAGTATGGCGGGAAATGTCTATAAACCGCCCGTTGCAGCCAATCTAAAACCGAGTCAGTACAATGAAAAAATTGATTTTCTTCCTTGCCGCCTTCTTCAGCCTGAGCCGCGCCTTCGCCGTCGATGCCTCGCAACTGCTGCCGCCCGAACAGGCGTTTGTGCCGCAGGTGAAGGCCGACAAGCAGGGCGTGACCGTCGAATTCAAAATCGCTGACGGCTATTATCTCTACCGCGACAAGATAACCGTCGCCGCCGAGCCGCAAACCGCGTTCGGCGACACGCAATACGCGCCCGGCAAGGAAAAGGAAGACGAATTTTTCGGCAAGCAAACCGTGTATTACCACGCCGCCCAAGCGGTTTTCCCTTATAAAGCCGCCCCTTCGGGCACATATAAGCTGACCGTGCTGTATCAGGGCTGTGCCGATGTCGGCGTGTGCTATCCGCCGAACGAAACCACATTCGAAATCGACCGCGAAGGGGTGCACACGGTGCAAAACGATACTGCGGCCGATAAGCCTTCCAATCGGTTTACCGCGCCGAAAGCCACGTTGAACGAAGCGGAAGCCGAGCCGCCCGCTCCGGCAAACAAGGCCGACAGCAGCCGTTTCAAATTGTCGTGGGACACCTTAAGCGCCAATTTATTGGCGTTTTTTACTGCCGGGCTGGGATTGAGTTTCACTGCCTGCATGTATCCGCTGATTCCCATTGTTTCCAGCATCGTAGTCGGCGATAAAAACGCCGGAAAAGGCCGCGCCTTCGCCCTGACGATGGTGTACACCCAAGGCCTGGCGCTGACTTATACCATCGTCGGCGTGATTGCCGGGCTGACCGGCGCGCTGCTGACCGTTTGGCTGCAACAGCCGGCCGTCGTATTGTCTGCGGCCGCCCTGATGGTGGTGCTGGCGTTGTCCATGTTCGGCCTGTTCAACATTCAATTGCCCAACGCCGTGCAAAGCTATTTTCAACAGCAGAGCAACAAATTGTCGGGCGGCAAAATCGCCGGCGTATTCGGCATGGGCATGTTCTCCGCCCTGATTGTCGGCCCGTGCGTCGCACCGCCGCTGGCCTTGGCACTAGGCTACATCGGCCAAACCGGCGATGCCGTGCTCGGCGGCCTGGCACTGTATGTCATGGCACTGGGTACAGGCGTGCCTCTGATTATCATCGGCACTTTCGGCGGCCATATCCTGCCTAAAGCGGGCGATTGGATGAACGGCGTCAAATACACCTTCGGCTTTATCCTGCTGGCGGTGGCGGTTTATCTGGCCTCGTCCTTCCTGCCTTACGCACTTGCCGCGACGCTGTACACCCTGCTGCTGCTTGCTCCGGCCGTCCTGCTGCTGATGAAGCTTGGCGGACAGAAAGGCCGTCTGAAAACCGTTTCCGCCGTTTTGGCAATATTCCTGCTGGCGTGCGGCGGCTGGTTCGGCCTGCAAAGCCTGCACGGCGGACAAACCGCGATGCACCGTTTTCTGACCCTGCATCCGGCCGGGGAAGCCGCCCATAAATTCACCGATGTGGCCGAGCTGAAAACCGCAATGGCGGCGGCATGGCAGGAAGACCCCAATACACCGGTGATTTTGGATTTCTACGCCGACTGGTGCGTGTCGTGCAAAGAAATGGAAGCCTATACCCTGAATACGCCGCAAGTGCGTCAGGCCGTGCCGATGAACCGTTTCTTCCAAGCCGATGTAACCGCGAATACTGCCGATCATCAGGCTTTGTTGAAAGAATACGGCCTGTTCGGCCCGCCGGGCGTGTTTGTGGTCAAAGCCGACGGCAGTCACGGTGAAGCTTTGTTGGGCTTTGTCCAACCCGATGCGTTTATCGAGTGGTACCGGCAGAACGCAAAATAAGACAAGGGTTTGACCTGTATCGGTAAAAGGCCGTCTGAAAAACATCAGCCGCAAAGCGGAAACGTTTTTCAGACGGCCTTATTGGTATGGAGGCGATGGCTTGACGCAAACCTGTTATGGCTTGAACTGCAAGCAGGGCAGGGCGGGGAAATCCAAGATTGTTCAAACCGTGAGGGAGTTAATGGAGGGGGAAATTTATAGCGGATTCGTATAGTGGATTAAATTTAAACCAGTACGGCGTTGCCTCGCCTTGCCGTACTATCTGTACTGTCTGCGGCTTCGTCGCCTTGTCCTGATTCAAATTTAATCCACTATACATTCCGCCCGCTGCTGACAGGGAAGTCCGTCGGACAGAAAGGCCGTCTGAAAACACAGATGCTTTCAGACGGCCTTTGAAATTCAATGCGCTGTGTATCGGAGTGATTACTCAACGAACACTTCCACACGGCGGGCTTCCGCGCCGCTGCCTGCTTCGGTGTCGCTCGGTTTGCGCAGTTCGATTTGTTTGTCCGGTACGCCGAAGCCCAGCAATACCGTGCGGACTGCAAATGCACGCTGTTTAGACAATTCTTCGTTGGCTTGTGCATTGCCGGTGCCGTCGTGATAGCCGGAAACCACGATTTTTTTGCCGCCCAATGCCGCAACCAGCACATCTTTCAATGCTTCCTGCGCACCCGGGGCAACATCGGCTTTGCCTGTGGCGAAGTAGAATTTCACTGCGCCGTTTGCAGTAACGATGCGGGCTTCGTCTTGCGTTTCGTTTGCCGAATCTTGGTTTTGCACGACGCTTTCGTCAACAGGGATGGAGAGGCCTTTGTCGCCGACAGATTCGGACGGCGCGAGTTCGACTTCAAGCGGAGGTGCTTCTTGGATGATGAATAATGATCCGTCTGCCGTGCCGGTTTCGCCCGTTTCTAAGTCGGTAATGCCGGCAGGTTCGTTGCTTTCGGATGCGGCGGCTTGCGATACGGCTGATGCGGCCACTTCGGAGGCGGCGGCTTGGCCGTAAGTGGGAGAGCCTTCGATTTTGCCTGTTTCCCAGCCCCAAACCGATAAAAACAGGATGGTCAGCACAGATAAACCGGCTGCGCCGCCAACCAGCCACAGGCCGATTTTTTGTTCTTTGTGTTCATTCTTACCGTTATTCATAACATTCCTTTAACATAAGCCAAACAAAATTTTCCGCATTATAAATGTAATGAGGAAAGCAAGCTATCCCAAGCTATTCAAAGTACCGTCAAAACAGTAAAATGCCCTTCTTTTGCAAAATACACAACTTTACCATGCTCACTTTCCAAGAAATCATCTTCAAACTGCAAACATTCTGGGCAGACAAAGGCTGCACCGTCATCCAACCTTTCGACATGGAGGTCGGCGCCGGTACTTCCCACCCCGCTACCTGCCTGCGCGCACTCGGCCCCGAGCCTTGGTTTGCCGCCTACGTCCAACCCAGCCGCCGCCCCAAAGACGGCCGCTACGGCGACAACCCCAATCGCCTGCAACACTATTACCAATTCCAAGTCGCCCTCAAACCCGCCCCCGCCAACATCCAAGACCTCTATCTCGACTCCCTGCGCGAATTGGGCATCGACCCGAAAGTCCACGACATCCGCTTCGTCGAAGACGACTGGGAAAACCCCACCCTAGGCGCATGGGGCTTGGGCTGGGAAGTCTGGCTCAACGGCATGGAAGTAACCCAGTTTACCTACTTCCAACAAGTCGGCGGCATCGACTGCACCCCCGTACTCGGCGAAATCACCTACGGCATCGAACGCTTGGCGATGTACCTGCAAGGCGTGGAAAACGTCTATGACCTCGTTTGGGCAAAAACGCTCGACGGCAACACCGTCACCTACGGCGACGTGTACCATCAAAACGAAGTCGAACAATCCACCTACAACTTCGAATACAGCGATGCCGACTGGCTGCTGCGCCAGTTCAACGACTACGAAGCACAAGCCAAACGCCTGCTCGCCGAAGAAAACGCCAGCCTTGCCCTGCCTGCCTACGAGCTCGTCCTCAAAGCCGGACACACTTTCAACCTATTAGACGCACGCGGCGCCATTTCCGTTACTGAGCGCGCCACCTACATCGGCCGCATCCGCGCCCTCAGCCGTATCGTCGCGCAGAAATACGTCGAAAGCCGTGAAGCATTGGGCTTCCCGCTGATTAAATCCAAATCCTAATAGGTGTTGATATGTTCCGCAAAACGCTTGCCGCCGCAGCACTGTCCCTCGTTTTCTCTGCGAATGTTCAGGCAGCCCCTTTATTGTTTCAATCCAAAACCTTGGAAGCCAAATCCTGTGCCGGTAAAGACAGAGATGGCAAACCCCTTTGCCATCAACTTACTGTCGGCTATCCGATTACTGGCGACAAGCATTTGGATAACTGGGTCAGAAAACAAATGGGGGGCAAACTGCCGACACAGAAATCGGTTCAGACGGCCTTAATGCGCGACAAAGACGTAAAGGAAACCAATCAGGAAAACAGGAGGAGCCGTAAAGAGGGTGGTTCTCCTTGTGCGTTGGACTATGTGGATACGTTGGAACTGACGGGTTATACGCCCAATTATGCCGTTTTCGGCCACGGAGACTGGGGATATGTTTGTGGCCCACACGGAAACGGCGTGTACACGCTGACGGTGTTGAAACGCGGTATTGCCAATCCGAAACCGCTTAAGTTAGATGACATCCTGTTGCCCGGACAAAAAGCAAAACTGACGCATCTGATTAAAGAAGCCTATGTCAAGTATTTGGTGGAAGGCGGAGAGGATGACGAAAAAAGCGCGCGGAAATATATTATTGAATATAACGGCAATGATTTTTCCGCCACGGAAAACTGGCGGTTTGATAAAAACGGCTTGACTTTCCTGTATCAAAGTTACGAAATTGGTGCATATGTTTTAGGCACACCTGAGTTGACTATTCCCGTTAAGGATTTACAGGGAATCGTGAAACCTGAAATTTTGAAGGAGTCAGAGTATTATAAGGGTGCAGAATAACTTTTAAGTATAACCCTGTCGGGCTGTATTTGAAGTTGAGGCCGTCTGAAAAGTTATTTTCAGACGGCCTCATGCTTTCGCCGGCGGTATTACAGGGAAATACCGTTTGCTTTCAACAGTTGGTCAATTTGTTCCTGTGCCTTCTGCTGTTTTACTTGCTGGATAACGGCTTCTTTCACTTGTTCAAACGGTGGTGCATCCTGTGCTTGCTCGGAGGCAGTAATTTTGAACAGGTAGAATTCGTTTTGAATGGCTACCGGCTCGCGGCTGACATCGCCTTTTTGCATATTGCCAACAATATTTGCGATTTCTACCGGAAGGCGGCCAATCGGCAAAGGTTCTTGCATGGCGGGCTGATCGGGATTGGGGTAGCGTTCCATCAGTTTCTCGAAGCTTAAGCCTTTCAGCAACAGTTGCTGTGCGGCACGTGCTTCGTCTGCCGTGGCAAAACGGACTTGTGCCAGCTTGACGATTCGGGTCAGGTTGCCGTAAGCGGCAAGTGCCTCGCTGTCGCTGACGGAAACGGTTTTAACCAAGTGTTCTTCGTATTGGGAGGCATAGAATTGCGCTTCCAAATTCTTCCAACGTGCTTGGACGGCAGGCTGTTTGTCCAAGCCCTGTTTTAAGGCTTCTGATTTCAATATGTCGGTTGCGGCCAAAGTTTTTTCGATTTGCTGACGGGCATCAGGAGGGAGTTGGTTTTGTTCCGTATTGCCAAACTGTTCCAGCATGGCATCCACGCGTGCCGAATCAATTTGGGGTGCAGCGATGGAAACGCCGGTCAATGCCAGTGCGATAAAAGTGAGTAGTCGTTTCTGTTTCATGTTTTTTCCTATTTGTTTGCCGGGGTAATGGTGGCTTTTTGATACAGCGCATCGACAGCCCGGCTGATTTTCTGTTGCTGCAGGCTGCGACGGATGTTGTTTTGAACCTGTTCGAATGGCGGTAGTTGCAGCGGGCGTTTGTCGTGGATATAGAAAATGCCGAATACGCCGTTGCCGACAACCGGTGTGGATGTAAACTGTCCTTTTTTCAAGTCTTTTACGGCGGCGTAAATCGGCGGTACGCTTTGTTCAAGGTCTTTTAATGCATCAAATTCGGGATTGATGCCGCCGGTTTGTTGGACTGCCGGATCGGCGGAATATTTGCGGGCAGTATCGGTAAACGGTTTTTTTGCCTTCAGGTCTTTGATGGCCTGTTCGGCATCTGCTTTGTTGGGTGTCAGTATTTCGCCAAGCTGAACCTCACTGCTGCCTCGATAGTATTTTTTGCTTTCGTCATAGGCCCGGCGAGTTTCTTGATCGCTGATAGGATTCGTTTTGATGATATGTGAAACAAAGGCTTGGATCAGTAGTGCAGCCTGATAATCATCCCATTGTTGTTTGAAGTCGGCATGTTTGTCGGCGCCTTGTTCTTTGGCCGATTTGCGAGCGTTTTCGCTGGCGGTTTTAAACTCCTGCCCTTGTTCCAGTTTCAGACGGCGTGCTTCCTGGTTAACCAACATGCGGGTAACGGTGTTACTGAGAAGTTGATTGCGCAGTTCGGGCGAATCGGGAATTTGGGGGTTATCTTGGCGGATCAGTTTGATTTGCCGGTCGATTTCTCCGCTGTCGATTTTATTGCCGTTTACGGTTAGTAAGGTTTCGGCCATTAGGCCGCCTGAAAACAGTGTCATGATCAATGCAGGGAGGAAGTAGTGTTTTTTCATTTTGTTTCTCACTTAAAGTTGATGGAAGTATTCGTCAGGTGTGAGCGCACGGATACTGAGGGCATGGATGCGGCCGTCTGAAAACCATTCGTGCAAAGCCTCTTTAACCATCCGTTGACGCTGGAGGCGCGGGATGCCGTTAAAGGCCGTACTTACCACGAGGATGCGGTAATGTCCGCCGCCTTTATTGCCGGCGTGTCCGGCATGGAGGTGGCTTTCGTCGGAGAATTCGAATATCTCGGGACTTAAATGCCCTAAGGCCGTCTGAATTTGCTGTTCCGTGCAGAGCGTCATTTAAAAACCGCTTTATAGGGTTTGATCAATATTTCTTCGTATACTCCCGCTGCCACATAAGGGTCTTGCTCCGCCCATTCTTGGGCTGCATCGAGTGAGGGGAAAGAAGCGATAATCAGACTGCCGGAAACGCGGTCGGCGTTGTCGGGCAATGGGTTTGGACCGGCAGTAAGCAGGCGGCCTTCAGATTGCAGGTGTTCCAAGCGGGCCAGATGGTCGGGCCGGGCTGCCATACGTGCCTCATGCACATCTTCGCCGTCTGTTGCCAGCAGCATATAGTATTGTTCAGTCATTTTTGTTCTCCTTGGGGAGGTAACGGTTCAGATAGATAACTTGTGCCAAAGAAAAAAGGAAAGTCAGCGGAATGGCACCGAAAAATTTGTAATTGTTCCAGACGGCCTCACGCTCTGCGGAAAAAGGATAAGCGACAGCCAAATTGACAAAACCCATAATAATAAGGAACAACATCCAGTTTATTGCCAATTTTTTCCACACGGCATCCGGTAACGAAATCTCTTTACCCAGCAGGGCTTGAAGACCGTTTTTCTTAATGATGTTGCTGATGAGGATGGCAATGGCGCCGGTCCAAAAGAGCAGGGTTGGTTTCCACATGATGAAGGTGCGGTTGCCGGTTAAAATGGTGGCTCCGCCGAAAACGACGATTAACAACAGGCTGACCCATTGCATTGTTTCCAGTTTTCTGAATTTCCACCACAAAAATGCTGCCTGGGCAATACCGGCAAAAACGGCAACAGACGTTGCCCAAATGATATTCTTAGTTAGGATGTAGGTTAGAAAAAAGAGTATGACGGCAATAAAATCGCTGGCAGCTTTCATATAAATAAAAATATAAGAATGATTTAAATGAAAACCGCCATCATACAGATAGCTGCTGATTTTTGCATCCTTTTCATGGTTGCCTGAATGAGGTAAGGCAGAGATGGAAGTTGTTGATGTGGGGAATGCGTAAGCGATGTAGGCAAGCGTAATGGCAAGATAGCGACAAGACGTATGAGTAATAGATATTTTCTTATGATTAAATTTGGCAAGAAAGGTAAATAAAAGATATGATAGGAAGCTGAATTGTGGGCGTTGAAATCATGCCGCCGAATAATCAGGGGATAAATTTTGAAAGTGGATAGTAAAATCAAACTGATAGCATTGTCTGTGTCGCTGTTGGCCTCCACCGGTTGCGTAGCAGCCTTGGGTGGGTTGAGGGTAAATTCTGGTTTAGGCGAACCATTTTCCGCAACAGTTACCGTGACGGGAAAAGAAGCAAAAGAATTATTAAGGGGCACCAAACTCAACTTGTCCGATAATCGGTTGAAGGTAAATGTACGCAAATCAGGCAATGATGCAATTGTCAGTCTGAGTTCGTCTAGTGCCATTAATGAACCTGTCATTGTGTTTCAGATGGATGTGAAAGGGCAGTCACGTCAATACATGGCCGTACTTGATGCTTCCAGCGCCAAAGCGAAAGCTGTCGTGGCCGAGGCTAAAAAAGCCGAGCGCGAAACCGCTGACAAAAAGAATCCCGTTCCCGATTCGGGTAAGAAGTTAGATGCCGCCCCGGTAGCGACATCCGGGCAGCATACGGTACAGATTGGCGAAACACTGACAATTATTGCCGAACAGCTCAAACCTGCTGATATGCCGGTGGATCAGGCAGTGCGGGCGTTAATCAATGCCAACCAGAAAAAGTTGGGCCGCAATCCCAATCAACTTTTTACAGGCGTTGTTTTAGATTTGCCTTCTTCGTTCAAACAATCGGCTTCAGTTCAGGTAGAGAAAAAGCCTGCGAAGGAGGCTTCCCCTGTTAAACCGGCAGCAGAAACAAAAGAAAAAGAACAGGTAAAACCTGTTGAAGAAAAAACAGAACCTAAAAAACAAGAAGCCATTCCAAGCGAGCCTCAAGAGAAGGTTGTGAAGCCGGAAGCGGTTGAAGAACCGAAACCGTTCGAACAGGTTTCCCCTGTTCAGTCTGTCTCGGAAATACAGCAAGCATCTAAAGAGATGGCTCCTGCCGCACCGCCTCAGCCTGTAGCTTCCGAAGCGGAAAGTACCAAGACCAAGCCGCAGCCTACGGAAGCCGAAAATGCCGGCTCGGAAGATGAAGGCGGTTCTTTGTGGAAACTGGTTTTGGCCGGTGGTATAGGTTTGACGATTATCTTGCTATTGGCCAAGCTGTTTTTAGATCGCAAAGCCGCAGCCAAATCACGCCAAGATGATCAACCCGGAGAAGAAACTCCGTTTGATGAGCAGAATGATGGCATCCGTTTGCATCAGCCCATAGCCAAGCCGGAACACCCGAAAGCACCTATCACTAAAGAAACGGCAATGGCCGAAACCGCAATGGCGGCAGATGATGTAGAAGATGATGGCGTATTCTTCGAGGTGGTCGGTGACGATAAGCCTGCATCGCAGGATGACGGCTTCGATTTAAATCTGAATGCGCTGGCCATTGATCAGCAGCAAGTTGGCATTGTGAGTAGTGCCGTTACGGATGATGAAGAAACCCTGAGCCGAGCCAATGCCGATTGGGACAGTATCGAATCAACCGACAGCGTATTTGAACCTGATGATTTTGGTCCGGTCAAAGATGCTTCTGCCACCCCGCCGGCTGTTGAGCCGTCTCCCGCTCCTATTGAAACCGTAACAACCGAATCTGCACCTGTACTTGATTGGTCTGAGGCGGTGGAAACAGAGCAAAACGAAGCGGCAGAAGAAACCATTACTTCTTGGGCCAGTCCTGAGGCGATTGCCAAATACGAAGAGCGTAAAACGGCTATATCGACTCCTGAAGTTGTCGATGCGGCTGAAAAAGAGATTGTCGAACCTGCAACAGTTTCATGGACAGAAAATGATATCGGGCAGGTTGCCGAAATTGAAGAACTGCTGGAATTTGCAGTAGTTTCATCTGAGGAAATCCAGCCGGTTGTTGAAACTCCTCAAGCCGGAGGGGTGTTTGCAGAGGACATCCAAGTTGCAACTGAAACAACGGTTGAAGATGCGTTGGAATTTGTCGCTCCCGAGCCTGTTGAGGTGATTGCGGCAACGCCTATAGAGGAAAAAACAGCAGAGCCTGCGGAAGAGGCATTGGCTTTTGTTGTGGATGACCAGCCATTTGATACTGATACGCCGTCTGAACCTGAAGCGGTCAAGGCTGATGTTGAAACACCGGTGCCGACATTGTCGTTTGCATTGGAGCCTATGCCGGTTGAGCAGGCTGAAGTCAGCCAGCCGTCGGTTGAGGTGGAGGCTGTTGAATCTGCCGAAACGGTTGAGTTTGAGCCTGTTGCTGTACCTGAAACAGCTTTGGTCGAAGAGCCTCAACCTGCAGCCATTGAGCCGTTGTCGTTTGAAGCTGAAGAATCTTTTGCTCCTAAAGTTGCAGTTCCTGAAATTTCAGAGCCTGAAGTTCCTGAGGTTGAGCCAGTATCTGTTCCAGCTGTTGAAACAGCTCAGGTTACCGAAGAGGAGGTTGTTGAAACGGTGGCAGCCGACGAGTTGCCTGATTTCAACGTGCAAATCCCGGAAGTACAGGAAGTGCCGGCGGTTCAAGCTGAGCCTGAGGTGTCTGCAGCCAGTAGTAAAGGCTGGTCGGATAACGAGGTTGATTTCAGCGATACCAATATTACTTTTGACGATGGTTTGGCAGATTCGTCCGATGACTTGGCCATTGACTGGTCTGATTTGGATATGGCCGAGGGCGACAGCAAACCGGCATTCGTTTCCGAATCGGTCGGTATGACTGCTCCGCTTGAAGCGAAGTATGAATTGGCGGAAATGTATATTGAGATTGGTGATCCTGAGGCCGCCCGCGAGACTTTGAATGAATTGATTGAAGAGTCCAGTGGTGAGATACAGGCCAAATCGAGGGCATTGCTGAACAGTATCGGAGGCTGACAGTAATCGGAATGAAACCCCGGGTTTATACTCGGGGTTTATTTTTATCATGGGGCTGCGATGGCGGCTGGTTCGAATTTAAGCTGCTGGATATAATGCCGCCCGATATTTTTAATGATGTTTTTTTTGGAATGCAGGGTCATGATATTAGAGAGGCCGTCTGAAAATTCAGAAGGGCCGTCTGAAAGCACCAGCCGCTGGGCATTGACGTTGTCTTACGACGGCAGTCGGTTTTTCGGTTGGCAAAAACAGGCCGACGGGGTAGTTTCGGTTCAGGCGGCTTTGGAATCGGCATTGAGTCAAATTGCCGGTGAAACGGTGAATGTCGTTGCTGCAGGCCGAACGGATACGGGTGTGCATGCCACGGCGCAGGTAGTGCATTTCGATACTGCTGCCGAGCGCGGCGAGCAATCATGGATACGCGGCGTGAACAGCCTGTTGCCGCAAGGTGTGGCAGTTTGGCAGGCCAAGCGGGTTGCGCCGCATTTCCATGCGCGTTTTGATGCTTTCGGCCGCCGCTACCGTTATGTGCTGCAATCTTCGCCCGTCCGTTCGCCGTTGTTGGCCGCCCGTGTCGGTTGGACGCATACGCCGCTGGATTTTGCCGCCATGCAGGCTGCTGCCGCGCTGTTGGTCGGCGAACATGATTTTTCCAGTTTTCGCGCGTCGCAGTGTCAGGCAAAATCTCCGGTCAAAACTTTATATGGCGTGGTTTTGCACGGCACACCGCAATTGATGGCTTTGGATTTGCACGGCAATGCCTTTTTGCATCATATGGTGCGCAATATCGTCGGCGCGCTGGTGTATGTGGGTAACGGACGTTTGAGTGTGCAGGATTTTGCCGAACTGTTGGCCGAAAAAAGCCGTCTGAAAGCCCCGCCGACCTTTATGCCGGACGGGCTGTATCTGACGGGTGTAGATTATCCGCCTGAGTTCGGCCTGCCTGTGCCGCTGCCGCCCGATTGGTTGTGGCCGTTTGAAGGCGGTTGATGACGATGCGTGATGTCGAAGAGGCGATTGCGGAGGCGGTCGAAGCAGGGCGGCTGAACGGAATGGATGGTTTGAATAATTGGCAGCGTACGGTTTTTCCGATTGCCGAAGCCGAATTGCTGTGCGATATGGGGGCTGATTTTGCCGACGATTATGCTGCAGAATTTTTGGCCGACGGATTTGCCGCCGCATCCCGCAATATCGGTGCGGTGGAAATTGCCGATTTGTTTGTTGATTTGGCTGCCGATATGGGCAAGTTTGAGAATGAGCAGGCATTGGCCGCTGCCGTTTCCAACCGTTTGGGGTATGACTATCGCACGGTGGCGGATTACGTTTCCCGCTGTATGGATAGGCCGTCTGAAAGAAATGAGTGATGCTTTAACGCACAGTATGCGACATAAGCGACGCCCTGTGTATTTTATCGCCGGCAGGAGTTATATTTCTGCCGAAAGCCCTCTGCTTTGAGCATTAAAAAGCGCGAAGTCTGAACCATAAAGGAAGTTTTGATGAAACCCATCCGTATCAAAATTTGCGGCATCACCCGCCCCGAAGATGCACTGGCTGCCGCCGAGGCGGGCGCGGATGCAGTCGGGCTGGTGTTTTACGCCAAAAGCAAACGCGCGGTAACGGTGGCGCAGGCGAAGGAAATCACGGCGGTGTTGCCGCCGTTTGTGTCGGCAGTCGCGCTGTTTGTGAACGAACAACCGGACGTTATCTGTCAAATCCTGCGTCAAGTACCGATAGACGTGATTCAGTTTCACGGCGACGAAGACGATGACTTCTGCCGTCAGTTCGACCGGCCGTATCTTAAAGCCGTGCGCGTGCAATCGGCTGCCGATATTCAGACGGCCTGTGCCAAGTTCCCCAATGCCCGCGCACTGTTGTTCGATGCCTACCATCCGACCGAATACGGCGGCACGGGGCAGAGTTTCGACTGGACGCTGTTGCGCGGCAACATCGGCAAACCGTGGATTTTGGCGGGCGGGCTGACGCCGGAGAACGTTGCCGAAGCGGTGAAAACCAGCGATGCTGAGGCGGTGGATGTGTCCGGCGGCGTGGAAAGCGCGGCAGGAGTTAAAGATGCTTTGAAAATCAAGGCATTTGCGGCGGCATTGAAGGCCGTCTGAAAACCAGGGAAGGAAACAGGATATGGGTTTGGACGCTTTATTTTACGGCTTGGGTTTTTTGATACTTGTTGCTTTCGGAGTGTGGCTTGCGAGTATCGTAGCAATTTTTGTAGCTAAAAATCCCGTAATCAAGACTTTGGCAATAATGCTTAATTTGCTGATTCTGTCGGGTTTTATCCTTTCCGTCATTGATGATATGGGGGAACAGGCATATGAGGAATCCCGTTATCAAGCGAATGACAAGGAATTATTGATTGACGGCATCCGCATACCGGCCGGTTCGAGGTTGGTTGTAGAGCCTCAAATGGGGATAAAGAAAGTCCCCGATTTTTCCACCTTCTCCCGCGTCGAATACCTTCAACCGATTGATTGGAAAGGCGTTACAGTTGGTGAGATGGAGCGTGTTGTCAGTCAGGACGATGGACACTATGAGGCGACTTTGACCACCCGATCCGGCAACGGCACGGGAGGTGTGGTGGAAGTGGAGGGTTGGCGTTGCCGCACCGACAACGATATGCTTTGGGGCGTGAAGAACGAGAACGGACGGAAACCGTCAAATCCCGCCGACTACAGGCTGTTGGAATGCCTATTGGACAAATCGGCGGAAGTATCGGTCCCACAATGGCCGGAAGCGATGAAGCTGCCCTTGGAAAAGGTGAAGTATGAGCAGTTGGGGGCATATTGGGAGGCGGATATCGTTTCGGAGAACCTGCCCTATTGGGGTAAGGTTTATTTTGACGCAGACAAACGGATAAGCAGTATCAATTTGTCGTTTAGCCAAAAAAATCTGCAGGGCTGTGCGATTGCCGATGAGGGAGCCTCATTGGAATGGGATAGCAAACAGCCGGATGTCGTTACCATAAGAAGCTATGTCGATTTATCGGAATATTGCTGGGGTAAAAAGGTTGTCCGCCCTGTGTCGAAAGATGGGGAACAGGGGGAATAGGCCGTCTGAATGCGTTAAAAAGGAAAGATAATGGGGGACGGAAGCGCACTGGCGCCACTAGTTGTTTGGTTGCTTGTTATTGCGGCTGCAGCTGCGGTTTTGTGGCTGGTTGCCCTGGCGGCTCTGTTTGGTTCGCACAATCGGCAGATACGCTCGATAAGCGGGGCATATGTCTTGCTGGGCGTGCTGGCGGGTATCGTTTGGTTGGCAGTTTATTTCCGCGAAAGGGTTTATTTTGCTTCTGCGAATCAGGAGTTGCAGCAGGATATGGTTATAGACGGCATTCCGTTGCCCAAAGGGGCAAAACTGACCGTGCAGCCGACCAAATATGGTAAGCAACCTGATTTTGCGGCTTTTTCCACAGCCGAGTTTGCCGTTCCGCTTGATTGGCACGGTGTGAAAGTGGCTGAAATGGAGCATGCGGCGCACGATGACGGTATATACGGCGTATATCTTAAAACCAGACAGCAGCCCGGACACATGCCGATTGAAGGTTGGGATTGCGATACGGGGGAGTCGATAGGGTGGCGGTTTGCGGGCAAGTCGGGGCGCAAACCCGTGTCGCCCGCCGATTACCGCTTGGATTCCTGCCGGCTGGCGGCGTCGGTGGAGCAGGATGTGCCGTGGTTGGGGGCGACGCTTACATGGTCTGAAGTGAAGCGGAGCCGTGACGAGGAAAACGAATGGGTCGCCCGCCTGATGATACTGCCGCCGTTTGGTACGGTTTGGCTTGAGCAAAACAGAATCACCAAACTCGATCTTTTATTGGACGAGCGGAGCGCGGCCGCCTGTCCGCCTTTATCGGGCGGGGAACGCCTGCAGTGGGATGCACGGCAAGCCGATATTGTCCGCATCGAAACCCAAGCTAAGCTGCCCCCAAGCTGCTGGGGCAAACAACTTCTCCGTGCCGCAACGGAATAAGCCGGCCAATAAAACAACGCGACAAAGCGGCGAGTTGCGGACGGTACAGATAATAGGGCAAGGCAAGCTAACGCAGTAGCATTTTTAGTTAATCCACTATGCTTTCAGACGGCCTGAAAAGCTTCAAACCGACAAACGGAAAGCCAAACCGAGCATGACCGATCAAATCATCGAAATCCATCCTTTCCCCGCCCTGCTGCCGCCGGCGGCAACCGTCATGATGATGGGCACGTTCCCGCCCACGGAAGACAAACGCGCGATGCAGTTTCATTATCCGAATTTCCAAAACGATATGTGGCGCATTTACGGGCTGGTGTTTTTCAATGATGCGGCATACTTTCAGAGGCCGTCTGAAAAAGCATTTGACGCGGAGAAAATCAAAGTATTCCTGCGGACAAAGGGTATTGCTTCCTGTCCGACTGTCTTAAAGGCCGTACGGGAACACGGCAATGCGTCTGACAAATTCCTGCAAGTGGTCGAAACCGTCGATTTGGCGGCGGTGTTGGCGCAGATGCCCGACTGCCGCCGTATCTGCACCACCGGCGTTAAGGCAACGGAAATCCTGCTCGATATTCAGGGCGGCGGCATCAAAATGCCGAAAACGGGCGAAACCGTGCCGTTTCCGTATGCGGGACGGGATTTGACCCTGACCCGCCTGCCGTCCACTTCACGCGCCTATCCTTTGAGTTTGGCGAAAAAGGCGGCGGCGTATCGGGCGTTTTTTGAAGCGGCGGGATTGGCGTAGGTTAGTCTGAAAAACCGTTCAGACGGCCTGAACATTGAAGCCTGAAGCCAAACAGCGCATAATCCCCCGTCCATACCGACAAAAAACACGGACGGCATCATGCAAAACTACCTGACCCCCAACTTTAACTTCGCCCCCATCATCCCCGAATGCGGACAAGGCAGCCGCGTATGGGATACAGAAGGGCGCGAGTACATCGACCTGGCCGGCGGCATTGCCGTAAACGCACTCGGCCACTGCCATCCCGCCCTGCTGTCCGCCCTGACGGAACAGGCGCAAAAACTTTGGCACATCTCAAATATCTACACCACAGCCCCTGCGCAGGCACTGGCCAAACGCCTCACCGAACATACCTTTGCCGACAAAGTCTTCTTTTGCAATTCAGGTGCCGAAGCCAACGAAGCTGCCCTAAAACTGGCGCGCAAATACGCCCGCGACCGCCACGGCGAAGGCAAACACCAAATCATCGCCTGCACCAACGCCTTCCACGGCCGCACCCTGTTTACCGTTTCCGTCGGCGGCCAGCCCAAATACAGCCGCGACTTCGCCCCGCTGCCCGAAGGCATTGCTCACATTCCCTTCAACGACCCCGCCGCACTGCGCCAAGCCGTATCCGCGCAAACCTGCGCCGTCATCATCGAACCCGTACAGGGCGAAAGCGGTGTATTGCCCGCCACTGCCGAGTTCCTGCAAACCGCGCGCGAACTGTGCGACCGCTTCGACGCCGCCCTGATATTCGACGAAGTCCAAACCGGCATGGGGCGCACCGGCAAACTCTTCGCCTACCAACACGGCGGCATCGCCCCCGACATCCTGACCAGCGCGAAAGCCCTGGGCAGCGGCTTTCCCATCGGCGCGATGCTCACCACCGACTGCCTCGCCCCGTCGTTCGGCCCCGGCACGCACGGCTCGACCTTCGGCGGCAACCCCCTGGCCTGCGCCGTCGGCTGTGCCGCCTTCGACATCATCAACAGCGAAGCCACCCGCGCCAACACCGTCCGCCAAAGCGCGAAACTCACCGCCGCCCTGCAGAAAATCGGAGAAGAAACCGGAGTATTCCAAACCGTGCGCGGACAAGGCCTGCTCATCGGCTGCGTATTGGCCGAATCATATGCGGGCAGGGCGGCCGAAATCACCGCCGCCGCACTCAAACACGGCGTGATGGTTTTAGTGGCCGGAGCCAATGTCGTCCGCCTCGCCCCCAGCCTGTTGATAGAAGACCGCGACATAGAAGAAGCCGTGCCGAAATTAAAAGCCGCGTTGGAAGAATGGCTGGCACGGTAGTTTCACCGAATGCCGATTCCAAGAGGAGGGATGCAGATGAAAAAGCTCCTGTACAGTTTCACGGCAAGCACATGCCACACATTGCTTATTTGGACATATACAGGCGAGTATAGCCTGAAAAACCTCATACTCTCCCTAGTCATTACCGCCGTTTTGGGCGGCATTGCTCTGTTTTGGATATTGGGCGGAAAACTATGGAAACAGTACGCCCCGCCGATGTCCGCGCTACCCGATGCAAACAGCCGTATCCCCACGAAAACGGGGTTGCTGATCATCTTCGGTATCATACTTTCGGCCGGCGTGACCGTTTGGCTGCTCAACAACATCTTCATACTGATAGTCGGAGCCTTAGGACAATAAACACAAAAAAGAATTTTTCGATGTTTCAACACACAGGGCCGCACATAAGGCGCAGCCCTGTGTGTTGCCCTACTGGAAGGGGTTACGCACCTCCCAAACAAACCCAAATCCTACCGCCCCAAAGGGCGGGGTTTCAACCGTTAAGGAAATTTTGATGAATCAAAACACCATCCGCGCCGTATACGGCGAACACACCATACGCGTTTATCAGGCATATAGCGACCCCATAGCCGATGCCGCCTTGGCGCACGGCACATTCGTTTCCCCGCCCTTTAAAATGGAACGCATGACCTGGATAAAACCGTCTTTTTTATGGATGATGTATCGCGCGGGCTGGGGGCTGAAAGACGAAGGGCAAAAACGCATACTCGCCATAGACATCAGCCGCGAAGGCTTCGAATGGGCATTGCGTCATGCCTGCCTGAGTCATCCGCCGGCCGGTATGGGCAAAGACGACTGGCAAAGGCTCAAAGCACAAAGCCCCGTCCGCATCCAATGGGACCCCGAGCGCGATTTGCAACTGAAAGCCCTGCCATACCGCAGCATACAAATCGGTTTGAGCGGCGAAGCTGTGGACTATTATGTGAACGACTGGATACAGGACATTACCGAAATCACCCCGCTGGCGCGGCAGATACGCGAATTGGTAGAACAAAACAGACTGGACGAAGCACAAATCCTGCTGCCGCCGGAACAACCTTATCCCGCCGCCCATGTTCCGATTTGACAGGCAGGTTTTTAAAAACAACCGGAAACCTAAAGCACAGCCCCGTGTGCCGCCCTTGTAAACATTAAGGAAAGATGATGAAGAAAAAAACAGCCGCCGTTTTGTTTGGCGGCGTTATATTCCTGCTAATCGGCGGCGCATATGTATTTTTCAAACACGAAAGCGGCACGCCCGAAAGCCTTAGCATAGGCAATACCGCAGGATTGAGCGCACGTCAGAAAAGCCTTTTGCAGCAGCCCGCCCTGTCGGCCGACAGTGAAATCACCAAACTCGTCGTCCGCAAAGCCGACCGCGAAATGGATGCCTACGACGCACAAGGCAGGCTGCTGAAAACCTATCCCGTCGCCCTGGGTTTCAATCCCGTCGGACACAAACAATTCGAAGGCGACGGCAAAACCCCGGAAGGCCGCTACACCATCAACGACCGCAATCCCAACAGCGGCTATCATAAAAACCTCGGCGTTTCCTATCCCAACGATGCTGACCGCGCCTATGCCGCCGCGCAGGGCAAAAGTGCGGGCGGCGACATCAAAATCCACGGCATGAGGAACGGTATGGGTTCAATCGGCGCACAACATCTGCACCGCGACTGGACGCACGGCTGCATTGCCGTAACCGACGGCGAAATCGACGAACTTTACGCATTGGTCAAACCGCAGGCCGAAATCGAAATCCTGCCGTAGCAGCTCGAAGGCCGTCTGAAAACGAAGGGCTGTCTTGCCGCAACATCCTGCCGCTTGCAAAATACGGCTTCGGCTACAATCAGGCATCCATATTGAAAAGGCCGTCTGAAAGCCGTTTCCAACCTTTTCAGACGGCCTTCCTGCCACCGAGTAAAACCAAAACACATGAAACCCGCATCCCAGCCCAAAATCATCTTCTTCGACATCGACGACACCCTGAGGCCGAAAGAAAGCGGCACCGTGCCCGACAGCACGCGCGAAGCACTGCGCAAACTGAAACGGCAGGGCATCGTTACCGCCATCGCCACCGGCCGTTCGCCCGTCATCCTGCCCGCAGACATCCGCCGCCTGATGGACGAAACCGGCATCGAAATGCTGGTGGCCATCAACGGCCAATACGTCGAATACCGCCGCCGCCCGTTGGCGGCCTTCCCCATCCCGCAGGCCGACATCGACGCGGCAGTTGCGCACCTTAGCCGCTGCAACACTGCCTACGCGCTGGTATCGGATAGCGGCATCGGCATACCCGGCACAAGCGGACATCTGCACGAAGCCCTGTCCTCACTGTCCATTCCCTATCAAACAGGCAGCCTGCCGCCGGACACGCCCGTTTACCAAATGCTGGCCTTTTATGGCGAAGACGAAGCGGCGGAAGTCGAAAACGGCCTGCCGCCTTCGCTGCGGACGACGCGTTGGCACCGATACGGTATGGACATTTTGGCGCGAAACGGTTCCAAAGCACGGGGCATAGGCGCGGCTCTGGACAAACTCGGTTTGACCATGAACGACGCCATGGCTTTCGGCGACGGTTTGAACGATATGGAAATGCTGCACGCGGTCGGCTTCGGCGTGGCGATGGGCAACGCGCATCCCGCATTGAAAGCCGTTGCCGACCATATCTGCCCGCCGGTCGGCGAAGACGGCATTTGGCACGCACTGTACGATTTGGGTGTGTTGGCGGATTGAGCGGCAGGCAAAGCGGAAAGGCCGTCTGAAAACATATTTTGCATCGCGGATAAGCAGGTTATCCGTTTGTTGTCATTTAACCAAAACAGGAAAGGAAACAGGATGAAACAGTTAATCGACAGAATCAATGCGCAGCTGGAAAGGCTGAAACGACAGTATCCCGAAGCGTCAGTCAGACACGAAGCGGATTTTTCGTTGAACAAAGGTGCGGGCGAAGCAGACTTCGCCGAATTGGAAAAAGAGCTGGGTTATGCGTTGCCGGAAGACTTTAAAGAACTGTACCGCATTGCCGACGGCGAAGCCGGCCAAGAGGTCGTACTGGCGGGCGAAGAATGGTTGTCGGTCAGGCGGATTATCGAAGAGTACCGGATTTGGAAACAGTTGTATGAAGAAGGTTTGTTTGCAGAGGATGACGGCACGCCGTTCGGTTGCGAGCCGGAGGATGCGGGCATCAAACCGGATTTATGGTGGAATCCGAAATGGATTCCGCTCACAGCCGACGGCGGCGGCAACGGCAAAATGATTGATTTGGATCCGACCGGAAACGGCACTGCCGGACAGATTATCCAAATGTGGCACGACGACCCGATCCGTAGCAAGGAAGCCGATTCCTTATACGGTTTTTTTGCGCGGTACGCACAGGATTTGGAAGACGGGAAATATGTATTGAGCGCGGATTACGGACTGATTTTGCAGTCGGAATTGGACGAATTGGCGTAGGATTAAACGGTTGAGGCCGCCGTTTTGCCTTTTCAGACGGCCTGTTTTATATACCGCGCCGGTTGCGGTAAACCTGCCGCGCCAGCAGCAGGGCGAGGGCGGTACCGGCAAGGTCGGCCAATGCGTCGAGCAGGTCGCCGCTGCGGTGGGCGGTAAACCCTGCCTGCGCCGCTTCCGTGGCGGCAGCCAAAAGCAGCGCGGCGGCGGCCAACGGCAGATAGGGCGGACGGCGGCCGTCTTCCAGCCAGGCACGCGCGGCGAGCCAGAATTGGGCGAAGAAGGCCGCGCAGTGGGCGGCTTTGTCGAAATTCGGAAAAGGCGGCGGCGTGTGTCCGCCGCTTTCGCGCAACAGGGCGACCCATAAAAGGACAAACCAGGCGGCGGCAAACAGGGTGTATTTGTTGCACGGCAGCTTCATGCGCCTTCTCCGTCCAGCCAGGTTTGGCAGAGGTCGGCCAGGCGCAGGAATTTGCCGCCGCGTGCGCGCAGGATGTCGCGCCAGCGGGCAACGTCTTCCGCCGCAGGAGCTTCGTCCAGGCTGCATTCGTAGAGCATGAAGTCGAGTGTTTCGTCGACGATGGCGGGTGTTTCGGTTTGGATGAGTTCGTTGATTTCCTGCATGGTGTGGAGGCCGTCTGAAAAATGGGGATTATACGGGAGGAAGGCGGTCCGCCCACGGCTGTATCTGTTCCAACTGCGCGGCGAGGCTAAGCAGCGTGTCTTCACGTCCGTGTGCGGCGGCGAACTGGGTACCGACGGGCAGCCCGTTATGCCGGTAAAGCGGCACACTCATGGCGGGGTTGCCGCTCATGTTCAGCGGCGACGTATAGCCGACGTATTGCAGCGTCGTGGCGGCTTCTTTTTCCAAAAACGGGTTGTTTTTCAACAGAAAACCCAAACGCAGCGTGCCGAACAGCAGGCGCATGGCTTTTTGTGCGGCGGGCGGCGGCATCATCTCGCCGATTTTCGGCGTGGTGCGCGGGCAGACGGGCGTCATCAGCACGTCGTAGCGTGTGAAAAATGCTTTGGCGGCACGTTCCTGCGCCAGCATCACGTCGCGCGCCCATGCCATTTCGCCCGCACTGATTTGCCGTCCCTGCACAATCATTGCCCACGTTGTCGGCTCAAGCAGGCGGTGCGGCAGTTTTTGTCCGGTTTCGTATTGATATTGGTAGAACAGTTTTGCCGTTTCGCCCATGACGATGATGCGGGCGGCTCGGTTTAATTGTTCGGGCGGCGCAAAATTTGGGGTGGCTTCTTCCAATTCGTGTCCCGCGTCTTGCATCAGTTTCAAACTATGGGCAAACGCGGCTTCCGTGCCTTCGTCGTTGCCGCCGCCAAACCATGTCTGCTTCCAAAAAGCGATTTTCAGACGACCTGTTTCTTGTTTCAGGCTGTCTGCAAAACCGTTTTCGGGCGGCGGAGGGCAGGCATACAGAGCGCGCTCTTGGGTTTGGGCGGCAATGTCCAGTAAAACCGCGCTGTCGCGCACGCTGCGGGTCAGCACATGGTCGCATACCAATCCTTGCCATGCTTCCGATGCGTTCGGCGCGTAACTGCTGCGACCGCGCGTGGGTTTCAGCCCGAACACGCCGCAGTTGTGCGCGGGTAAGCGGATAGAGCCGCCACCGTCGCTGCCGTGCGCTGCGGGTACGACGCCCGAAGCCACTGCCGCCGCCGCGCCTCCGCTGCTGCCGCCTGCGGTGTAATCCAAATGCCACGGATTGCGCGTGATGCCGTAGATTTCGGTTTCGGTAACGGGATATGCGCCCCATTCGGGCGTGGTGGTTTTGCCGAACACGCGCAGCCCCGCATCGAGATAGGCTTGGGTCAAATCGCTGTTTTGCTTGGCAATGTAATGCTGCATCATACGCGAACCCGACCATGTCGGCGCGCCTTCCCAATCTGCCAGCAGGTCTTTGAGCAAAAACGGCACGCCCGCCAGCGGCGTATCGGCATTTTCAGACGACCCCTGCCACGCCGCCGCGCGTTCGCGCAAATCGTGCGCCAACAGATTGAGCTTGGGATTGACTTCGTCCAAGCGGTTTAAAGCAGCCTGCAACACTTCATCGGCGGAGATTTCTTTTTTGCGGATCAGCTCTGCCAAACCGACGGCATCGTAACGATAGTATTCATTAAACTTCATATCAGGTTCCTTGGCGAACAACAGATGGTTTTTTCAGACGGCTTCTAAAAGGATTTCAATCGGGATAAAACACATATTCGCGGCGGTCGAAATCGTAGAAATAACGGTCGTACGGTGTGAATGGGGAAGGGTAGCCCAACTGTGGCTCCGGCCGGCGGTCTGAAGGGAAATAGTACAGGTGGTACAAGCCTTTTCTTCCGTTATCCCTGCTGCCCGACGGTATCGCCGTTTTCAGACGGCCTCACAGTTTCACACCCAGCCATTCGGCGATTTGGAAATGAATCAGCAGCGCGGCGGGTACGGATAGCACGGCATAGCCGAACAGGGCGGAGGCAATCCAGCCCCATTTGTTCGCGCCCTGCCAGCGGAAGTATTTGGCGGCAGTCAGCAGGCAGGGCAGGGCGAGCAGCAGCCAGGCGATTGCCCAGCCCGGGTTCGGGCGCATCACGGGGATACGGCCGCTCAGCGTGGCCAGGGTAAACAGCGTCCATAACAGCATGGGCAGGAAAAAGGCGGCCGACATCCACAACACGCCGTATTTAAAGGCAGGCGTGAACGCAATCAGCGGCCGTTTTTCAGACGGCTCGGAGGCTTGGTTGGTGCCTTGTTTGCGGAGGCGTTTTTTGGTTTCAGATGACATAATCGTACTCCACGACCAAAGGGGCATGATCGGAAAATTTTTCGTCTTTATAAACATGTGCGGACACCGCTTTGGCGGCGAGTTCGGGCGTAACCATCTGATAGTCGATGCGCCACCCGACATCTTTCGCATACGCCTGTCCGCGGTTGCTCCACCAAGTGTAGCCGGGGTTGTCGGGATAGAGCGTGCGCCACATATCCGTCCAGCCGAGCGTATGGATGACTTTGCCTATCCATTCGCGCTCTTCGGGCAGGAAGCCCGAATTTTTCTGGTTGCCTTTCCAATTTTTCAGGTCGATGTTTTGGTGGGCAATGTTCCAGTCTCCGCAGACAACAATGTCGCGCCCTTCCGCCTTCATGGCTTCAAGCATGGGATAGAACGCGTCTAAAAAACGGTATTTCAATTCCTGCCGCTCCGGCGCGCTGGTGCCGCTGGGCAGATAAAGCGAAATCACCGACAGCTTGCCGAAATCGCAGCGCACAAACCGCCCTTCGCGGTCGAATTCTTCAATGCCCATGCCGATTTGCACATTGTCAGGCGCGCGTTTGCTGTACACCGCTACGCCGCTGTAACCGCGTTTTTCGGCGCAATGCCAATAACCGTGCATCCCGTGCGGATTCTTCATTTCGTCGGACAAATCGACTTCCTGCGCTTTGAGTTCCTGCACGCAGACAATGTCCGCGCCCGATGCGGCGATGTATTCGTAGAATCCTTTTTTGTAGGCGGAGCGGATGCCGTTGACGTTGGCAGAGATGATTTTCAGCATATTTTGTAAGGTTTGGTAAATAAGAAAGGCGGCATTGTAACCGATGCCGCAGCCGCAAATAAGAGAGGCCGTCTGAAAAACCGAAACAACGGTTTCAGACGGCCTTCGGCACAATCCCGCTTTATTTCTGCAGCTGTGCGACCAATTGCCTTAAAGCGGAAATTTCCTGATCCTTCTGCACCAGCAGTAAATCCTTGTGGGCCAGCAGTTCGCGGCTGTGTTCCAGGCTTAATTTCAACTTCTCCACCTCGGCGGCAATCCCTTCGTTCGCTCCGTAATAATTTGAATTCTGCCCACTGTTTTCACCGATCAGACAAATTAAGCCCTTTCCGTCCGAGGCCACCAATTCCCCGATATCGATTTTAAACACTGCTGCCAATTTTTCCAGTTTTGCCAAATCAAGCCTGCTTTCATCCCGTTCTAAACGAGAATAACTGCTTTTTGACATATTCAGCCGCTCCGCCATGTCTTCTTGAGACCAGTTGTTTAACTCACGCAAAGCACGGATTTTGTTATTTACGGACATTCGAAATGCCTCCTCATGGGCAAAAGGTAAATTATTTTGAATAAATATCCCGATAATCGGCATTTAAATCTGATAATCGGTATTGATAGGCAGTATTCGGCAAAGATATTATCCCGCACTGTATTCCTTTGCAAATTTATTACCGGAATCGGCAAGCAGCTACCTGAAAAATATCGGATACGGGCATTATTCAGAAATGTTGGGATTGTTTTAAATACAAGCAACGGTAGTTTCTTAAATTAATCCAGATCTAAACCATTTAATAAGGATAACAGATGAAAAATACATTATTTATATCTATTTTGACCTTACTCACGCTTTCAGGTTGTTCAGGCCTTACCGCCGTCCACATACCTGGTCATTGGCATCAGGAAGGAATTTCGAAAAAAGATACGCAAACCCGTTTTGCCAAATGTACATATGATGTAGGTATGAATAAAGTCAATTCTGTGCAAGAAAGCCGCCTAATAAATGCCTGTATGGAAGGGGAAGGTTTTCGCTGGATTCCTCCTCGTATAGAATACCGTTAACTATATGAATTATTTTATGCTTTGTTTTGTCTTTGCGGCATAGTCGCAATTTTTATTAAAGGAAATGAAAGATCATGAAAGCCAAACTACTTTTCATCCCTATGCTTTGCATACCTTTTATTGCTTTGGCGAAACCTTCAGACTTGGTTTGCAAAAAGCGTGTTGATTTGGAAATGGGGTATGAACAGCATTGTGTTTATTCAGGTTCACTATCACAGGCATTCTATGCCTTAGGTGCGAGAGTAGAGCTTTGGAAACCGTTTTTAAAGTACGGCTTACCTAAGAAGGATAGTGATTTTAGGGGCTACCTTGCCCGAGAAGGACGGAAGGACGAAATACTGTATGGGGTTGAATGGAAGGGGGAGAATAAGGTTTCTGTTTCTGCTTGTTGGAATGAGACGGACAATTGCTCCATGGCTACATTCCAACAATCTAATGGCAAGGTATTGATTAAATTATATGAATCGCCTTAATCGGTTTGAATCGGCGAATAATCGCAAGTTGTTCAAATGCCGATAAATCAAAATTGTGTTCGTTTTTTCAAAAAAAGGCCGTCTGAAAAGTGCAAAACCTTTCAGACGGCCTGCCCATTACAGCCATCATCCTTTATAATCCTCGCTTTAAATTTGGCAACCGAAAGCACGACAATGTCCGATTTCCGTCAAGAATTCCTGACCTTCGCCCTAAAGCAGAACGTATTGAAATTCGGCGAATTCACCACCAAGGCCGGCCGGCAGTCGCCGTATTTTTTCAACGCTGGATTGTTCAACGACGGCGCTTCCACGCTGCAACTGGCCAAATTCTACGCACAAGCCATCATCGAGAGCGGCATCAAATTCGACATGCTGTTCGGCCCTGCCTACAAAGGCATCATCTTAGCTGCCGCCACTGCCATGATGCTGGCGGAAAAAGGCGTGAACGTGCCGTTTGCCTACAACCGCAAAGAAGCGAAAGACCACGGCGAAGGCGGCGTGTTGGTCGGTGCGCCGCTCAAAGGCCGCGTGTTGATTATCGATGACGTGATTTCCGCCGGCACATCCGTGCGCGAATCGGTCAGGCTGATTGAAGCCGAAGGCGCGACGCCCGCCGCCGTCGCCATCGCGCTCGACCGCATGGAAAAAGGCACGGGCGAATTGTCCGCCGTTCAGGAAGTGGAAAAACAATACGGCCTGCCCGTCGTCGCCATCGCCAATTTGAACGACTTGTTCACTCTGCTGCAAAACAACGCCGAGTTCGGCGGTTTCCTCGAACCCGTGCGTGTTTACCGCGAACGCTACGGCGTTGCCTGATTTTATCCTGCGCGGCCGTCTGAAGCCTTTTTCAGACGGCCGCGCCACCCGCAGAAAAAAATATAAAGAAACACATTATGCCGATTTGCTCCTGCCCGCACTGCAAAACCTATTTGAAAGTTAAAGAGAGTCAGTTGAACGTCGCACAAGGCTTTGTCAAATGTGCCGACTGCCAGGGATTGTTTAAAGCCAAAGATTTCGTTGCCCGAGCCGATGTGGCCTCTATCGACTGGATGCCCGACGGTATCAGCGACATCGAACTGGTACGCCGTTTGGGAACCTACGTGCGCGGGCGGAACTCGTTCAGCAAAGAGCAGGCCGACTATCTGCTCGAACATTCCGGACAGAACGGCGGCTTGCCGCCCGAATTGGAAGACAAAGGCCATTATGCCGCCCGGAAGGTGCCGCTGCCGCAAACTCCGGTGCAGGTTCAGGCTGCCGCACCGGTTAAAAGCCGTGAAAACAATCATTGGATGGTAGCGGCGCTGGGAATGCTGACCGTCCTGATTCTGCAACTGTTCTATATCGCTTTAAACCGCTGATTGCAATATAAACAAACATATGGATGCCGCCGCCCTTTCCGTTTTTATCCGCAATTTCCGCGAAGCCGCGCCTTATATAGATTATTTGCGCGGCAAAACGCTGGTGGTCGGTATCGCCAGCGGCTTGCTGCAGCCCGAACGCTTCCGCAGCGTTGCCTCCGACCTCGCTCTGGTTGCCGGGCTGGGGGTCAGGCTGGTGTTGGTTTACGGCAGCCGCAGCCAAATCAACGAATTGTCCTCGGCTGCCGGTATTTCACCGCAATATCATCAAGGACGGCGGATTACCGACGAAACCGTTTTGGATTTTGCCAAACAAGCCTGCGGCAAACTGCGTTTCGATATCGAGGCGGCTTTGTCGCTGGGTCCTGCGCATTCGCCCCGGCGCGGCGGCAGATTGAAGATTGCCGCCGGCAATTTTTTGTCGGCCCGTCCCATCGGCATCATCGACGGCATCGACATGGGCTATACCGGCCGGGTGCGGAAAATCGATGCCGAATCCGTCAGCCGCAGCCTGGATGAGGGCGCGGTGGTTTTACTGAATCCGCTGGCCGCCTCCGCGAGCGGCAAACTGTTCAATCTCAGCATGGCGGAAATTGCCGAAACCGCCGCCGTCGCCCTGAAAGCGGACAAGTTGTTGTTCCTGATTGGGCAGGACGGCATTTTGGACGAAAACGGCCGCCTGTTACCGAATCTTTCCGCCGAAGAAGCGGAAGGCCGTCTGAAAAGCGGCCGCATCTGTCATCGTCAGCACGATTTGCTTGATGCCGCCCTGAACGCCGTCGGCAAAGGTGTCGGCCGCTGCCAAATTCTGTCCGGTCTGAACGACGGTGCCCTGATTGGCGAATTGTTTACCCGCAACGGTACGGGCACTTCTATCGCGCAAAATCCGTTTATGTGTATCCGTCCGGCCGAAGGCGGCGATATCGCGGATATCGTTACCATGATTCGGCCGCTGGAAGAGGCGGGCATTTTGTTGCGCCGCAGCCTCCGCTATTTGGAAACCCATATTGGCGATTTTTCCGTACTGGAGCATGACCGCCGGATTTACGGCTGCGTTGCTGTGAAGACTTTTGCCGACGCGCCCGATTGCAGCGAGCTGGCCTGTTTGGCCGTGTCGTCGGAAGCCCAAGACGGCGGCTACGGCGAGTTGCTGTTGGAGCATTCGTTGGATAAAGCCAGACGGTTGGGCTGCAAACGGCTGTTTGCCCTTTCCACGCAAACCGGTGATTGGTTTGCCGAAAGGGGGTTTCAGACTGTCTCTCCCGAAGATTTGCCTCTCGAGCGGCAGCGGGAATACCGGAACAGCAAACGGGGGTCGACCGTTTTTGTTTATGAATTATGACCCTGTTTAATCCGCGGTATTTTGTAGGGAAGAAAGAGGCCGTCTGAAAAGTTTCAGACGGCCTCTTCGGTTACCTGATGCGGATTATGCGTCCTTATCGGTTTCTTCGGTTTTATTCTGCCGACGGGAGAACTGGATGCCGAGTTGTTTCAGTTTGCGGTACAGGTGGGTGCGTTCCAAGCCGACTTTTTGTGCCACGCGGCTCATGTTTTGACCTTCCTGAGAGATGTGGTATTCGAAATAGCGGCGCTCCAGCTCTTCCCGCAGTTCGCGCAGGGGCAGGCTGAAATCGAAACCGCCGCCGACGTTGATTTCCGGTTTTTTTTCGGGTTTGTTCAGGCCGAGTTCGTTTGCGACGGCGGCTTCATCGATCTCCTTCTCGCCTGCCGACAGTGCCAGGGTTTTGACGACATTGTGCAGCTGGTCGAAGTTGCCCGGCCAGTCGTATCCGGTCAGGAGTTCCAGCGCGCCATCGCTGAAACGGGCGACGGGGATTTTCTGGGTTTCCGACAGTTCGGTGGCGATACGGTTAATCAGGAAGGCAATGTCGCCGGCCTGTTCGCGCAGCGGCGGAATCTGGAGCTTGAGGCAGGAGAGCAGGGCAAACAGTTTGGGGTCGTAGGCCGGATTTTGCAGCCATTCGTCCGAGGGGCTGCTGCAGGCGCAGATAATCCGAACATTCTGTTTTTCGGCTTTGCCGAGCAGGAAGTGGATGCCTTGCTGGATGTTTTTGCTGTATTGCGAGATGTCGCCGAGGAAGAGGATGCCGCCGGCGGCTTTTTGCAGCAGTTCCATCGGCATATCGACGATGTATTCGGTTTTGGCCGGTTCGACCCAAGGGGTATTGTTTTTATGGAAATAGCGGGCAACGAGTTCGAACGGCGATCCGGCTTCGCCGCTGAGCAGGATGGGGTCGTTTTGTTTGACGGCGGCTTCGATGCGGAGATTGAGCTCTTGAATGGCGGGGCTGTTGCCCAGTTTGTCTAGCGACAGCCCGGACGCAGCCTGTTGTTCGCTGTATTCCAAAGCGCGTTCTACGGCGCTCAGCAGTTTTTTCAGTGCGATTGGCTTTTCGAGGAAATCCATGGCGCCGATTTTGGTCGCTTCGACGGCGGTGTCTATGCTGGCATGGCCGCTCATCATGACGACGGGCATGGTCAGCTGGCCGTTTTTCGCCCATTCTTTAAGCAGGGTGATGCCGTCGCAGTCGGGCATCCAGATGTCGAGCAGTACCATGGCCGGACGGGTTTGGTTGCGCAGTTGGCGTGCTTCTTCGGCGTTTTCCGCCAGGCTGACGGTGTAACCTTCGTCTTGCAGGATGTCAGACAGCAGGTCGCGGATACCGATTTCGTCGTCTACGATTAGGATGTCGTTACTTCTCATAGTGCTCTTCTACCAATGCGGGTAATGTGATTTTAACGCAGGCGCCGCCTTCTGCTGGATTGCTCAGAGTGATGCGGCCGCCGTGTTCTTCTACAATTTTCTTCACTACGGGCAGGCCGAGGCCGGTGCCGGTGGGTTTGTCGGTTACATAGGGCTCGAAAGCGTTCGCCAGCATGTTTTTGCCGAAACTTTTGCCGTTGTTGGCGACGGTGAGGGTGATTTGGCCGTCTGCGTTGGCGGTGTGGATGTGTACTTGCGGCTGAGCCGCTTCTTCGGCGGCTTCGACCGCATTTTTGAAGATGTTGTGCAGCACTTGCCGCATGGCGGTGGCATCGGCATACATGACGGCGGGTATATTACTGAAAACGGCGTCAAATGTACACGCACCGGCTTCGTATAGCAGCAAAACTTCTTCGATAATTTTGTTGAGGTCTTGTTTTTCGAGCTTCAGCGAGGGCGCGCGGGCGTAGTTGCGGAAGGCTTCCACCATTTCTTTCATGGCCGCCACTTGTTTGATGATGGTGTCGGTGGAGCGGGCCAGTATTTGCGCGTCCTGTTCGCCCAGTTTGTCTTGCAATTTCCAAGCCAGCCGTTCTGCGGAGAGTTGGATGGGGGTGAGCGGGTTGCGGATTTCGTGTGCCAGCCGTTTCGCCACTTCTCCCCATGCGGCTTCTTTTTGTGCCCGCACGAGTAGTGTGATGTCGTCGAAAACGAGCACCGTACCGCCGCCGTTGTCGGCCGGAAGGGGAGTGGCCTTGGCCAGCAGGATGCGTGCTTCGTCGCCGCCCGTGTAGGCCGTCTGAACGGGTTTGCCGGTGTGTTCGGTGGCGAGGATGGTTTGGAACAGTTCGGTTAACAGGAGGTATTGCGGCACGCTTTGCGGCCAGTCGTGCCAGTTGCTGCCCGACAGTTCGGACAGCGGCAGGCCGAGGATGTTTTCCGCGCTGCGGTTGAGGGTTTTCAGACGGCCTGTTTCGTCGAGCGTGATTACGCCGGCGGTCAGGCTTTCCAATACGGTTTCGAGATAGTGGCGTGCCGCTTCCTGCCGGATGCGGTTGAGTTCTTCGGCTTCGCGGGCGATGGCCAGTTGCTCGGTCATGTGGTTGAACAGGCGGGTCAGTTGGCCGAGTTCGTCGTTGCGGTAAACCGGTCGGGGCTGGGAAAAATCGCCTTGTGCGACGGCTTTCGCGCCTTCGGCAAGCGAGAGGATGGGTTCGATGAAGCGGCGGGCAAAGTAGAGGGCGATGACCAGCGCGAGCATGATGGAGAGTAGGGCGGCGGCCAGCAGGGTAATCAGGAAGAAGGTTTGCAGGCCTTGTTTGGCGTAGGTGAGTTCGGCGTATTTGCTGCGCGCGTTTTCAATCAGTTCGGCATCCCGAGCGACGTTGTCGGGAATAGGCCGTCTGAAAAACAGGGCTTTCCCTTTTTCTTGCGCCGCGGGCAGAGCCAGCCAGCCTTGGGCGTACAGTTTGCCGTTGATGTTGGTGACGCTGCGGGATGAGCCGTGCCGTTGCAGTTCTTCCGCCACTTCTTTTTCGGCGGGTGGCGGGGGAAGGGCGGCCGGGTTGCTGATGAGTTCGGTCGTGCCGTCGGCAGGGTTGTAGAGGCCGACTTGGCTGAATCGGGCGGTTTCGCCGCTGAGGCGCAGGGCTTCTGCCGCCGTGCCACCCATGGAGGTGCGGCTGATGATTTCGACTTGTAAGGCGGCGGTCTGCTCGATGGTGTTGTCGAGGGTGTTGTCGAGTGCCGATTTGCTCAGCGTCAGGCTGCTTTCGAGTGCTTGCGCGGTGTCGTTGCCGAACCAGGAATTGATGCTGTACGAGATGAATTGCGCGGAGACGCCGAACAGGAACAATCCGGGCAGGACGGCAATCAGGGTGAACATCAGGGCCAGGCGGCGGGTGAGGCGAGAGCCTAGCATGTTGTGGCGGTTGTGCCGCAGTAGCAGCCAGCCGTAGCGGAGCAGCATGGCGAGCAGGATGGTGACAATCAGGCCGCCTGCGGCAATCAGCCACCAGAAATATTCGGACAACGGGCTGCCGCTGTTGGTGGCGAGAGTGAGGCTGTAAACCAGTGCGGCAGCGAGTACGACGAGGAATATCAGGTAGGAGTATCGGCGGCGCATGGTTTAACCTTTGCTGACCGCCAGCGGTTTCCAGCCGGAGTCGAGTTGCCAGTTTTTCGCCGTCAGGGCGTTGATTTGGAAGGGTTTGGGCAGTTGGTTGGTACTGAGGCTGAGGCGGACTTCGGCTTTGATTTCGCGCCAGTCGGTGTCGTCCAGCGTGCCTTTGGGCAGGACGCGCCAGTTGGCGATGGCGCCGATGCCGCGAAGGGCGGTTTCGAGGCTGCCGTATTCGGTGGAGAAAGTGCCGACGGTGATGCGGTAGCGGTTGGTCAGCGGGTGGAAGGAGAGCTTGTAGGTAACGCTGTTGTCGCTACCGACGAGTTGGCCGAGTTTGAATTTGTAGGCGGCCATGGTGGGGGCGGACAGTTGGTAGTTCAGGGTAAAGTAGAGCGGCACGCCCTGTTTCAACGCCTGCTTCAACGGGTCGGGCAGTTCGGTGTGGAAACGGCTGCTGATGTCGAGGCGGCCGTCTGCGGTTACGGTTGCGGTTTGGCGGGTGATGGAAATGTTTTCCGCCGCCGCTTCAGACGGCCTCAGCAGTATCACGGCAAACAGTAGGACGGCCGCCGCCGCACGGGCGGCGCGGACGATGCGGCCGTATGCGGGTTTACGGCTGTTTGCGGATGAGTGCGTAGTAAAAGCCATCTTGGGTATGTTTGGGTAACAGTGTCAGCGATTCTGTGCAGGCGGCATCGGGATGGCGGCGCAGGAAGCGTTGCAGCTGGCCGTCGTTTTCTTCATGGAACAACGAACAGGTGGCCAGAAGCATCCTGCCGCCGGGTTTCAGTACCGACCACAGGTTGTCGAGTATGGTTTCCTGTTGGCGGGCGGTTTTGCCGCCGTCGGCAGGCCGGCGCAGCCATTTGATGTCGGGGTTGCGTTTGGTTACGCCGGAGGCGGTGCACGGCACGTCGGCCAGGACGGCGTCAAACGGGTCGCCATCATACCATGAAGACAGATCGGCTGCGTCGGCGCGGTGCAGGGAGGCCGTCTGAAAGCCTAAGCGCGACAGGTTGTCCGCCACTCTTTTCAGACGGCCTTCGTCTATGTCCAGCGCGGTCAGGCTGCAGTTTGCCAGTTCGAGGATGTGGCCGGATTTGCCGCCCGGTGCGGCACAGGCGTCCAGAATCCGTTCGCCGTCTGCCGGTTTTAAAATATATGCAGCCTGCTGCGCGCCGAAGTCTTGTACGGATACGAGGCCGTCTGAAAAGCCGGGCAGGCGGCTTACCGGCACGGCTTCTTCCAGTATCACGGCATATTCGTCCAAAGCTTTGCCTGCGATGCCTTCGGCGGCCAGTTTTTCCAAATAACCTTCGGCATTGCCGTGGCGGCGGTTGATGCGCAGGGTTAGAGGCGGGTGGCCGTTGGCGGCGGTAACGATGTTGTGCCAGTGTTTCGGGTAGGCTTGGCGCATATAGTCGAGCCACCAGCCGGGAAAGTTGTATTTGGCGGTGTCGTCGCGGCGGCATTGCACGTTCAATTGTTCTTTTTCGCGCAGGAAGCGGCGCAAAATCGCGTTGGCAAACGAACGGTACTGCCCGCGCCCGATTTTTGCGATGTTTTCCACCGCTTCGTTGACCACCGCATGAGGCGCGTTGCGCGTGTGGTTGAGCTGGTAGAGCGCGGCCAAAAGCAGGCTTTCGAGCTGCGGGTTGCCAATCGGTTTTTTCAGCATTTGCGCGAGCATATATTTCAAGCTGCCCAGATAACGCTGGCAGCCGTAGGCGATGTCTTGCAGCGCGCCGAGTTCCTGTGCCGTCAGTTCGGGGTGGGCTGCGCGGATGGCGGCCAATATGTCTTGCAGGTTGCGGCCTTTGGCAACGGCGGCAACGCTGTCGGCGGCCAATTTTTGGGCGAGGGACATACTCATATTTTTATACTTTCTTGTTGCTATTGTTTTTTTCAATTTCAGACGGCATTTTGATTGTTTAATGCCGTCTGAAGTAGATGATTTATTTGATTAAATCATCTACTTCCTCATCAGTTAACTCTTTTCCGCCTAAATTTTGTACTACCCACATTCCACGTTTAACAATATTAGCGTTTGTTGCAAATTTACCTAGCCAGCCTTCAGACGACATCACAGCCCCATTTACTAATATGTTTGCCTTTGCCAACGTTGCAATAATCCTGCTCTTCCATAATGACCGCTCTTGTGCTGTTTCAAATGGGATGGTAGCGAACGTAAGATTCTTCTGAACATAATAACTTACCACCTGTTCGATTATGTCTAATCCGACATAATCCAACTTATCATCCCAATACTCGTAACTTTCACGAGCCGTTAAGTCAAGGTTCCACTGTTCTAGTAGTTCTTGTTGGTTATTTCGATTTAATATTGCCCGACCTATATGTTTACGTAAAATGCTTCGATCTTTATTGTGCTTTATATGTTCAGCTAAACGCTTTACTAGACCATTTTGTCTGTTATGCGTACCAACTAGAACCACTCTGTCCATATCAGCAAATTTCTCCCCCTTCTCAAACAAAATATAGATTCCGTTTAACTCCTTAATCGTATCCAGCTCATTAAAGCTATACCGTTTTAATGAGTTAAAATATTGATGCAAGATGAAACAGTTATTTCTCATTTTGCTTCACCAATTCCTTAGTCAGCCACTGAAGCTGCATACCAATTTTTAAACCCTGCATTGGGATACTGTAATTTTTTAGAAATGGTATAAGGAATTGTCGATATCTTTCCCCTGCTAAGAAAACAAACTCATCTTTTTCAATATCCGCATTCTCTCGCAAAGATTTTAATACCTCTTCTGCCCATGCCTTTCTTTTGGCAACAGCCATATCATTCAAAGTTAAATTATAAGGTTCAATCTCATCACTCAAATTTAATAAACCATGTAATGCCGACAAAATAAAAATCTTATCTGCACGGATTACTTCTTTTGCGTATTGCAATTCTTTTTTGAACAGACTACTTTGATAGAGTAATTCAGTCTTTTGTTTTTTATCTGACTTCTTACTGACACAAGCGATTAAAACTATTTTTTTCATGACGTTTCTTTCTTCCCTTTGAATAATAGATTCAGTTACAAAACCGTTCCAACTTCAATCGTCCGGCCTGCAGCAAATGCCTGTATGCTCATGCGTTTGCTGCCCGAAGGCTGTAATTCGATAATTTTCAGCGCGTTCTCACCGCAGGCGACAATCAGGCCGTCTGAAGAACAGGACAACACTTTGCCCGCCCTGCCTTGTTGCGCGACTACTTCCGCCCGCCAGATTTTCATCGGCTTGCCCTGATATTCCACCCACGCAGCGGGGACGGGATTGAAGGCACGGATTTTGCGTTCAATCACTGCCGCGCTTTCGTTCCAATCGATACGCGCTTCTTCTTTGCTTAATTTTTGTGCATAAGTCACGCCTTCTTCGGGCTGTTTGACGCTTTTCAGACGGCCTTCTGTTTTTAATTGTTGCAAATCAGCAACAATCGCCGCCGCACCGAGATTCATCAGCGCGTCGTGTACTTCGTTCGCCGTATCGGTCGGTTGAATGGCGTAACGGTGTTCGCTGACCACATCGCCGGTGTCCAAACCGATGTCCATCTGCATGATGCACACGCCCGTCTCGGCATCGCCCGCTTCAATCGCCCGCTGAATCGGCGCCGCACCGCGCCAACGGGGCAGCAGGGAGGCATGGATGTTGAGGCAGCCGTGTTTCGGCGTATCCAGCACGTCTTGCGGCAGAATCAGTCCGTAGGCGGCAACGACCATCACGTCGGCCTCGACTTCTTTGAGCATTTTCAGGGCTTCGGCGTTGTTGCGCAGTTTTTCAGGTTGCGCCACGCGCAAACCCAATTCCAATGCGGCCTGCTTCACGGGAGACGGAACAAGCTGCATCCCGCGCCCTTTAGGGCGGTCGGGCTGGGTCAATACCAGCGGGATTTCAAAACCGGCGGCGGCTATGGCTTTTAAGGCGGCGGCGGCAAAATCGGGCGTACCGGCGAAGATGACTTTCATGGTTATACTTTCGGAGGCGTTTTCAGACGGCCTGTTCCTGATGGCAGTAAAAGGCCGCCTGAAAGATTGGGTTTTGAAGGGTGCGGGGTATTGGGAACCGTTTTTCAGACGGCCTTCAAGGTTGCGGCAGGGCTACATGTTGTGTTTTTGCCGCTTTTTCAGTTTGGTTTTGATGCGCCCCTGTTTCAGTTGCGATAAATGTTCGACGAAAACGATGCCCATCAGGTGATCCAATTCGTGTTGGATGCAGATGGCCAATAGCCCGTCCGCTTCCAGAGTGAATTTTTCTCCTTTTTCATCAAGGGCTTCTACCGTAACGGTTTCCGCGCGGATAACGGTGTCGTAAATGCCCGGTACGGACAGGCAGCCCTCTTCATAAGTGGTTTCGCCGTTTTTGTGGGTAATCACTGGGTTGATAAATACGCGGGGCTGGTTTTTTTCTTCACTCAAATCCATAACGACCACGCGCTCGTGCGCATCCACCTGTGTGGCGGCCAGACCAATGCCGCGTGCTTCGTACATGGTCTCAAACATGTCTGTAATCAATGTCTTAATTCGTTCGTCAATTTTTTCGACAGGCTTGGCAACCGTGTGCAGGCGATCATCGGGGTATTGCAAAATATTCAGTAAAGCCATTTCTTTCTCTCTAAGATTGTGCGGGGAATATGCGAATCAGGTTTTAATACTATGAGGTTTGCTGTAAATAGTAGTAAAATATCGCGATAAATTGACAAGACGGGCAATGTTCCGAATTGTTGTGTGTAAATTTTTAATGATGACTGAGTGAGTCAATTTCAAGGGGAGTGTCATGCAAAAACGTATTATAACCCTGCTTTGTGCGGCCGGTTTGGCTATTTCCGCCCCGGCGTTTTCTGCCGCTCTGAAGGTTCGGCCGGATGCGCCTACGCGTTATGTGGTTAAGCAAGGCGATACGTTGTGGGGTATTTCCGGCAAATATCTGTATCGGCCTTGGCAGTGGAGTCGTTTGTGGGGCGCAAACCGCAGCAAAATCCGCAATCCCGACCGTATTTATCCCGGACAAGTGTTGGTTTTGCGCTATGTAAACGGTCATCCGCGCCTGTCAGTCGAGCGTGGAGCCGGTGGTGACATCCCATTGGTAAAATTGTCGCCGCGTGTGCGCGAAGTCAGTTCCGGCTATGGCATTCAGGCCGTCAATGTAAACTTCTATCGGATGTTTATGCAGCATCCGCAAGTTATCGACCAAATGCAGACGCAACATGCGCCGCGTTTGGTTGAAGGTCCTGATAATCGGTTGATTTATTCCAAAGGTGAACGTGTTTATGCTTACGAAATTACCGAACCCGGCCGTTATTTGGTTTATAGGGCAAGAAAAGACATCACTGATCCGGAAACGAAGAAATATTTGGGTCAGGAAGTAGTGTTTAGCGGTATTGTGGCTACTTTGCCGGGCACGAACAGCGCGCTTGATGCCAGAAGCAGGGAAGATGCGGAAGCATTGCCGAATAATGAATACTACACACGTCTGCATCCGATGTTAAAAGTGCCGACTCAGACTGCGCAACCTATGGTTGTGGAAGAAGCGGTTTCCGAAATTCGTAAAGGCGATTATCTGTTGAAGTTGGAAGATGGTGGAGACAGCTTCAATATGATGCCGCATGCGCCTAGCCAGCATATTGATGCAAAAGTGGTTTCCATTTTTGACGGTATCAGCGAAGCAGGCCAATTCCAAACCATCACTTTAAATAAAGGTAGTGCGCATGGTCTGGAAAAAGGTACGGTTTTAAGTCTTTACAAACGTAGCCGCCAAGTCAAAATGGATATGCAAAAAGGCAAAGACGGAAGCAGAAGCGTTGTGAAGTATCTTTCTATTCCTGCTGAAGAAGCCGGTTTGGCAATGGTTTACCGTGTTAGTCAAAATCTTGCCTCTGCTATTATTCTGGAAAACAAAACCAATATCAGCATCGGTGATACTGCTTCAGAACCGGGGCAAGATTTGGATAATATGTTGGATGATGGCCGTCATGAACCTAATGTGCCGCAAGATCCGCACGATAATGAACACAATACAACAAATATTTTGAGTAATATCCATTAATCATTTGTTGATTGATACTGTTAAGATGCAAGCCGCCTGAAACATAGGCGGCTTTAATTTTGTCGGGATGGGTTAATTTTGATTAGTATGGTTTACTTTAACTGCTATTCTTTCTTGGGTTGCTTTCGAGGAATCTTTCTAATTAAAGCCAAGGGCTGAAGCGATTAGTATCAGGTATTTAATCAAATAAAAGCAGTAATTTCTTGCAGGCAAACAAATATACAAATGTAAATAACAATAACGATTATCATTTAACTATTGAAATTATTGAACTTTTTCTTAGAATTTTGGCTATACACTCTTTAAATTACAGTCTGACTTGGCTAAAATAGCCTCCGTAAAATTTCGTTATCTGCTAATGATTCGAGTACGACCACTATGTTGGCAAATTACCTTCCTGTTTTAATATTCTTAATAGTTGGCTTGTTGGCGGGCATTCTGTTTATTCTGCTGGGCACTGTTCTGGGGCCTAAACGCCACTATGCCGAAAAAGACCAGCCGTTCGAGTGCGGCTTCGAGGCGTTTGAAAACGCGCGCATGAAGTTTGACGTGCGTTATTACTTGGTGGCGATTTTGTTTATCCTGTTTGATTTGGAAGTGGCATTTATGATTCCGTGGGCAGTGGTGTTCAAAGATTTGCTGGCGCAGTCGAGACAGTTTGGCTTCTGGTCGATGTTTGTCTTCATCGTCGTACTCGGTGTGGGTTTTGTATACGAGTGGAAAAAAGGAGCGCTGGAATGGGAGTAGAAGGCATTCTGAACAAAGGGTTCATTACCGCCAGCGCGGATACCGTGCTCAACTATGTGCGTACCGGCTCGCTGTGGCCGGTAACCTTCGGTTTGGCCTGTTGCGCAGTAGAAATGATGCATGCCGGTATGGCGCGTTACGACCTCGACCGCTTCGGCATCATTTTCCGTCCGTCGCCACGCCAATCCGACTTGATGATTGTGGCCGGTACCCTCACCAATAAAATGGCACCCGCCCTGCGTCGCGTGTACGACCAGATGGCCGAGCCGCGTTGGGTGTTGTCGATGGGTTCGTGCGCCAACGGCGGCGGTTATTATCATTATTCCTATTCCGTGGTGCGCGGTTGCGACCGTGTGGTGCCGGTAGATGTGTATGTGCCCGGCTGCCCGCCGACTGCCGAAGCCTTGATTTACGGCCTGATTCAGCTTCAGGGCAAAATCAAGCGCACTTACACCATTGCCCGCAACTAGGAGCGCACCATGCACCCGAAAGATTTATACAGCGCGGCACAGCGCATCTTGGAAGGCAAGGCGGATAAAGTATTGTTGGCTTTGGATGAAGTAACTGTCGAATGCCGCCCTGAACACTATCTCGATATTATGCAAACCCTGCGCGACCACGAAGAAATGCACTTTGAGCTCTTGGTGGATTTGTGCGGTGTCGATTACAGCACTTATAAAAATGAACCATGGCCGGGCAAACGCTTTGCCGTGGTCAGCCAGCTGTTATCTGTGAAGAATAATCAGCGCATCCGCGTGCGCGTGTGGGCGGAAAACGACGATTTCCCGTTGGTTCAATCCGTTATCAATATTTACAACAGTGCCGACTGGTACGAACGCGAAGCCTTCGATATGTACGGCATCGTTTTCGAAAACCACCCCGACCTGCGCCGTATCCTTACCGACTACGGCTTTGTCGGCCACCCCTTCCGCAAAGATTTCCCTATTTCCGGCTATGTTGAAATGCGTTACGACGAAACCGAAAAACGCGTTATCTATCAGCCTGTAACCATCGAGCCGCGCGAAATTACCCCGCGCGTCGTCCGCGAGGAGAACTACGGTGGCCACTAAACTCAGAAACTACACCATCAACTTCGGCCCGCAGCATCCTGCCGCCCACGGCGTATTGCGCATGATTTTGGAGCTGGAAGGCGAAACCATCGTCCGCGCCGACCCGCACATCGGCCTGCTGCACCGCGGCACGGAAAAACTTGCTGAAACAAAAACCTACCTGCAAACCCTGCCGTATATGGATAGGCTCGACTACGTTTCCATGATGGTAAACGAGCAGGCCTACTGCTTGGCCGTGGAAAAACTGCTCGGCATCGACATCCCTATCCGCGCCAAATACATCCGCACCATGTTTGCGGAAGTAACTCGCATTCTGAATCACCTGATGGGCATCGGCTCGCACGCCCTCGATATCGGCGCGATGACCGCCATCCTCTATGCCTTCCGCGACCGCGAAGAGCTGATGGATTTGTATGAAGCCGTTTCAGGTGCGCGCATGCACGCCGCCTACTATCGCCCCGGCGGCGTATACCGCGACCTGCCCGACTTCATGCCCAAATATGAAGCCAGCAAATTCCGCAATGCCAAAGTATTGAAAGAGCTGAATGAAGCACGCGAAGGCACCATGCTCGACTTCATTGAAGCCTTCTGCAAACGTTTCCCCGGCCGCATCGACACTCTCGAAACCCTGCTTACCGATAACCGAATTTGGAAACAGCGTACTGTCGGTATCGGCGTGGTTTCTCCCGAGCGCGCCCTGCAAAAAGGCTTCACCGGCGTGATGCTGCGCGGATCGGGTATTGAATGGGACGTGCGTAAAAAACAGCCCTACGAAGTTTACGACCAAATGGATTTCGACATCCCCGTCGGCGTGAACGGCGACTGCTACGACCGCTACCTCTGCCGTATCAACGAAATGCGTCAATCCGTGCGCATCATTCAGCAGTGTGTTGATTGGTTGCGTGTTAATCCCGGCCCCGTCATTGTGGATGACCACAAAGTCGCACCGCCCAAACGCACCGAAATGAAGTTCGGCATGGAAGACCTTATCCACCACTTCAAACTGTTTACCGAAGGCATGCACGTGCCCGAAGGCGAAACCTACACCGCCGTGGAACACCCCAAAGGCGAATTCGGCGTTTACATTATTTCAGACGGCGCCAACAAACCCTACCGCCTGAAAATCCGCGCCCCCGGCTTCGCCCACCTGCAAGGCATGGACGAAATGGCCAAAGGCCATATGCTCGCCGACGTCGTTGCCATCATCGGCACGCAAGACATCGTATTCGGAGAGGTAGACCGCTAATGTTATCCGCAGAATCCTTGAAACAAATCGATACCGAATTGGCCAAATACCCGGCCGATCGCCGTCGTTCCGCCATCATGGGCGCGCTGCGTATCGCCCAAACCGAAAAAGGTTGGCTTGCCCCCGAAACCATCGAATTTGTCGCCGACTACATCGGCATCACCCCCGTGCAGGCCTATGAAGTCGCCACCTTCTACAATATGTACGACCTCAAGCCTGTCGGCAAATACAAACTCACCGTCTGCACCAACCTCCCTTGCGCCCTGCGCGGCGGTGTGGATGCGGGCGAATACCTAAAGAAAAAACTCGGCATCGGCTACGGCGAAACCACGCCCGACGGCAAATTCACTTTGGTCGAAGGCGAGTGCATGGGCGCATGCGGCGATGCCCCCGTGATGCTGCTGAACAACCACAAAATGTGCAGCTTCATGACCGAAGAAGCGATTGAAGCCAAACTCGCCGAATTGGGTTAGAGGCTACCTGAAACCGTAAAGGCCGTCTGAAAAACCAACGCAGGCCGCCCGAAACCGAACAGGAAGAAAACAGAAAACCCTTTTCAGACGGCCTAACAGGCTACCTGAAAAACACCGCAATATTGACAGGCCGTCTGAAACCGACAAGGCCGCAGCAGAAACCGAAACACATAGGCACACCAAAATGGCTATTTACCAATCAGGCGTGATTTTTGAACAAGTGGATACCGCCAATCCCGATTGCTGGACGCTGGAAGAATACGTCAAACGCGGCGGCTACACCGCCCTGCGTAAAATTTTGGCCGAAAAAACGCCGCAAGACGACGTGATTGCCGAAGTCAAAACTTCCGGCCTGCGCGGGCGCGGCGGTGCAGGCTTCCCGTCCGGCCTGAAATGGAGCTTCATGCCCCGTTCCTTCCCCGGTGAAAAATACATCGTCTGTAACACCGACGAAGGCGAGCCCGGCACCTTTAAAGACCGCGACATCATCCGTTTCAATCCGCATGCCCTGATTGAGGGCATGATTATCGGCGGCTATGCCATGGGCGCGTGTGCCGGTTACAACTATATTCACGGCGAAATCTTTGAAGGCTACCAACGCTTTGAGGCCGCCCTGGCCGAAGCGCGCGAAGCAGGCTTCCTCGGCAAAAATATCCTGGGCAGCGGTTTCGATTTCGAACTCTTTGCCCACCACGGCTACGGCGCATACATCTGCGGTGAAGAAACCGCGCTGCTCGAATCGCTCGAAGGCAAAAAAGGCCAACCGCGTTTCAAGCCCCCGTTCCCGGCTTCGTTCGGTTTGTTCGGCAAACCCACCACCATCAACAACACCGAAACTTTTGCCTCCGTCCCGTTTATCATCCGCGACGGCGGCCAAACCTTTGCCGATAAAGGCATTCCCAACGCAGGCGGCACCAAACTCTTTTCCGTGTCCGGCCACGTGGAACGCCCCGGCAACTACGAAGTGCCGCTCGGCACGCCCTTTGCCGACCTTCTGTCCATGGCAGGCGGTGTGCGCGGCGGCAAAAAGCTGAAAGCCGTTATTCCGGGCGGCTCGTCTTCGCCCGTGATTCCCGGCGACATGATGATGACCCTCACCATGGACTACGACGCCATCGCCAAAGCGGGTTCCATGCTCGGTTCCGGCGCGGTTATCGTGATGGATGAAGACGTGTGCATGGTTAAGGCCTTGGAAAGATTGAGTTACTTCTACTTCGAAGAATCTTGCGGCCAATGTACTCCCTGCCGCGAAGGCACCGGCTGGCTCTACCGCATCGTTCACCGCATCGTAAACGGCCAAGGCCGCATGGAAGACCTCGAACTTTTAGAAAGCATCGGTAACAACATGGCCGGCCGCACCATCTGCGCTCTTGCCGATGCTGCCGTTTTCCCCGTGCGCGGTTTCATGAAGCACTACCGCGACGAATTCGTCCACTACATCGAACACGGCAAACCGATGAAAGAGCACAAGTGGTGCTAGCTGCCGGAATAATCGGGCTACCTGAAAGCAAAAAGGCCGTCTGAAAACAGGCTGCCTGAAAAACAGCCCGCAGGCCGCCGCCTTTTTTCAGACGGCCTCACAACGAAAAATTTTAAATACCCGTAACGTAGGAAATACACCATGTTACAAATCAGCATTGACGGTAAGGAAGTATCGGTAGAGCAGGGCGCGACCGTGATTGAGGCGGCGCAGAAGCTCGGCACCTACATCCCCCACTTCTGTTACCACAAAAAACTTTCCATCGCCGCCAACTGCCGCATGTGCCTGGTAGAGGTGGAAAAAGCGCCCAAGCCGCTGCCCGCCTGCGCCACGCCGGTAACCGACGGCATGGTGGTGCACACCCATTCCAAAATGGCCAAGCAGGCGCAGGAAGGCGTGATGGAATTCCTGCTCATCAACCACCCGCTCGACTGCCCCGTATGCGACAAAGGCGGCGAATGCCAGCTGCAAGATTTGGCTGTCGGCTACGGCAAATCCACCACCCGCTACCTGTTCGAACCCAAGCGCGCCGTGGTGGCCAAAGAAATGGGGCCGCTGATTTCCACCGAAGAGATGACCCGCTGCATCCACTGCACCCGCTGCATCCGCTTCACCGAGGAAATCGCCGGCAACCAGGAAATCGGCATGGCCAACCGCGGCGAACATTCCGAAATCCTCACCTTCATCGGCCGCGCCGTGGAAACCGAACTTTCCGGCAACGTTATCGACCTCTGCCCCGTGGGCGCGCTCACCAGCAAACCCTTCCGCTTCAACGCCCGCTCTTGGGAATTGAGCCGCCGCAAATCCGTGTCCGCCCACGACGCATTGGGCAGCAACCTGATCGTACAAACCAAAGAGCACACCGTGCGCCGCGTGCTGCCGCTGGAAAACGAAGCCGTCAACGAATGCTGGCTGTCCGACCGCGACCGCTTCGCCTACGAAGGCCTGAACCATGCAAGCCGTCTGAAAAACCCGAAAATCAAACAGGGCGGCGAATGGATCGATGTGGACTGGCAAACCGCGCTCGAATACGTGCGCAACGGCATCGAATGTATCGCCAAAGACGGCAACCAAGAGCAAATCGGCTTTTGGGTCAACCCCATGAACACGCTGGAAGAACTCTATCTGGCGAAAAAACTGGCCGACGGCATCGGCAGCCGCCACTTCGCCACCCGCCTGCGCGAACAAGACGGCCGTCTGAAAGGCACGTTGGCAGGCGCGCAATGGCTGGGCTGCAATATCGCCGATCTTTCCGATGCGCAAGCCGTGCTGGTGGTGGGTGCCAACCTGCGCCAAGAGCAGCCGCTGCTGACCGCCCGCCTGCGCGTGGCCGCCAACCAAGGCAGCAAAATCAGCGTGGTGGCCGCGCGTAAAGAACAACTGCATATGCCATTGGCCGCACAGGAAGCCCTGCATCCGAACCAATGGGCAGGCTACCTGAAAAATCTCGCCGCCGATGCCGCCAACCCGATTCACACCGGTTTGAAAGACGCGGGAAAAGCCGCCGTCCTGCTCGGTGCGGAAGTGCAAAACCACCCCGACTATGCCGCGATTTACACCGCCGCGCAAAGGCTGGCCGAACAAACCGGCGCGTCATTCGGCATCCTGCCGCAGGCGGCCAACAGCGTGGGTGCGGATTTGCTGGACGCCGACAGCGGCAGCATTGCCGAAATGATTGCCGCGCCGAAACAAGCCGTGCTGCTGCTCAACGTTGAGCCCGAAGCCGACGTGGCGGGCGGAGCCGCCGCCGTGGCCGCGCTGAAACAGGCCAAGAGCGTGATGGCGTTTACCCCGTTCGTCAGCGACACCTTGCTCGACGTGTGCGACGTGCTGCTGCCGATTGCCCCGTTCACCGAAACTTCCGGCAGCTTCGTCAATATGGAAGGCCGTCTGCAATCCTTCCACGGCGTAGTAAAAGGCTTGGGCGAAAGCCGCCCGCTGTGGAAAATCCTGCGTGTGCTGGGCAACCTGCTGGAACTGGAAGGCTTCGAATACGACAGCAGCGAACAAATCCTGCACGACGCGCTGGATGCCCAAAGGCTACCTGAAAAACTGAACAACCGCAGCAGCTGGCAGGGCGAAGCCGCGCCCGCCGCAGCAGGCCTGATCCGCACCGGCGGCGTGGGCATCTACCACACCGACGCCATCGTGCGCCGCGCCGAAGCCCTGCAGCAAACCTCGCACGCCCAAGTGCCAGCCGCCCGCGTCCACCCCGATACGCTGGCTGCGCTCGGCCTCGCTGACGGCGCAACTGCCGAAGCCGTGCAGAACGGCAGCCGCGTGCGCGTAACCGTAACGGCCGACAACACATTGCCGCCCAACGTCGTCCACCTGCCGCAGCATCCGGCCAACGCCGCGCTGGGCGGGCTGATGAACGCGATTGAACTGGAAGGAGTCTGATGATGCAGGAATGGTTTCAAGCCCTGTTTGCCGGCTGGTTCGGCGCGGCGGGCAACGACATCGGCCTCTTGGTGTCGATTGTCGTCAAAATCGTGATTATCCTTGTGCCGCTGATTCTGACTGTGGCCTACCTGACCTACTTCGAGCGCAAGGTCATCGGCTTCATGCAGCTGCGCGTCGGCCCGAACGTGACCGGCCCGTGGGGCTTGATTCAGCCGTTTGCCGACGTGTTGAAACTGCTGTTTAAAGAAGTTACCCGCCCCAGCTCGTCCAACAAAGCTTTGTTCTATATCGGCCCCATGCTCTCGCTCGCTCCCTCGTTTGCCGCGTGGGCGGTAGTGCCGTTTTCCGACCAATGGCTCTTAACCAAAGTCGATGCCGGCCTGCTGTATATCTTAATGATTACCTCGCTTTCCGTGTACGGCGTGATTATTGCCGGCTGGGCGTCCAACTCCAAATACGCCTTCCTCGGCGCGATGCGTTCTTCCGCGCAAACCATTTCCTACGAAATCGCCATGAGCGCGGCTCTGGTGTGCGTAATCATGGTTTCAGGTAGCCTGAACTTCAACGACATCGTGGCCGCGCAAAGCACCGGTATTGCGGGCGGCTCGATTTTCTCGTGGAACTGGTTCACCCTGTTCCCCGTGTTCCTCATCTACCTGATTTCCGCCGTGGCTGAAACCAACCGCGCCCCGTTCGACGTGGCCGAGGGCGAATCCGAAATCGTGGCCGGTTTCCACGTCGAATACTCCGGCTTCGCCTTTGCGCTGTTTTTCCTCGCCGAATACATCTTCATGATTCTAATCGGCGCGCTCACCTCCATTATGTTCCTCGGCGGCTGGCTGTCGCCCTTTCCGCAAAGCTGGGGCATCGTCGGTACACCCAGCCCGATTTGGATGTTTGCCAAAATGGCCTTCGTGCTCTACGGCTATCTGTGGATTCGCGCCACTTTCCCGCGCTACCGCTACGACCAAATCATGCGTTTGGGTTGGAAAGTGCTGATTCCCATCGGCTTTGTCGCCATCGTTTTCTACGGCTTATGGATGGCTTCGCCGTGGAGCTTGTGGAAATAGGGCAGGGAGGCCGTCTGAAAGTTTTCAGGTAGCCTGAACCCAAATTTTTAACCGTTTCAAACCGAGAGAAACCGATGAAAGCTCAATGCCTGTGTGGCGCAGTATCACTGGAAACCGCCGAAAACCGCGAACTCCACGCCTGCCATTGCGGAAAATGCCGCGTATGGGGCAGCGGCGCGTCTTTTACTTTGGCCGCCCAGTCGCCCGAAATCACCGGCAGCGAATACATTGCGCATTATCAGTCGTCCGAATGGGCGCAACGCTGTTTTTGCAAACACTGCGGCACACATCTGTTTGTGAAAGTTGGCAACGATTATTACATCAACGCCGGGCTGTTTGCCGACAACGCGGGCTTTGAAACCACTTCGCAAATCTTTATCGATTGCAAGGCTCCGTATTACGACTTGGCCAACGATACGCCGAAGCTGACCGAAGCCGAGTTTTTAGAAATGGTGGGCGCGGCAGGTTAAAAAACCGCTTTCAGACGGCCTGTAAACAGAATAATCCGAAAAGAGCATCCGAAAATGGCTAATTTAGTAAAAACCTTCCTGCTGGGCGAATTGGTGAAAGGCATGGGCGTAACGCTCAAAAACTTCTTCGCCCGCAAAGACACGATTTACTTCCCCGAAGAGAAAACACCGCAATCCGTGCGTTTCCGCGGCTTGCACGCCCAACGCCGTTATCCGAACGGCGAAGAACGCTGCATCGCCTGCAAACTGTGCGAGGCCGTCTGCCCCGCCATGGCAATCAACATTGAAAGCGAAGAACGCGAAGACGGCACCCGCCGCACCACCCGCTACGACATCGATTTAACCAAGTGCATCTTCTGCGGCTTCTGCGAAGAAGCCTGCCCGACCGATGCGATTGTGGAAACCCATATCTTCGAATACCACGGCGAGAAAAAAGGCGATTTGCACTTTACCAAACCGATGCTTTTGGCCATCGGTGACCAATACGAAGCCGAAATCGCCAAACGCAAAGCGGCTGATGCGCCGTACCGCTAAAGAGCGGAACGCCCGCAGAGTTTTCAGGTAGCCTGAAGCCCAATATTCCGGCAGCCGTGCTTGGAGGAAATACAGAATGGATAAGCAACAAGCCTTTGCCGATATGGTTTTTCAGAAAACCGCCGCCGCATTGGCCGGGCTGCCTGAAGAGATTCAGGATGATGTATATGCCTTATCGTTTTGGGTGCGGGGCGGCGATGAGTGGCTGCCCGGCCTTTCAGTCAGCTACAACACTTGCGGGCAGTTTGAAGGCAAGAAGGGTGAGACGCTTAATCAGGATGACGAAGCCAAGTGGAACTATGCCTATTGGCTGCAAGACGAAGCCGAATTGTTGGGCGTAGACGCATATAGAAACAACCAAGAACTCCAAGCATGGCTGGCAAATGCGCCCTTTGCCTACACCGAAGAACAATACGAAGCCATGTTTGACGGCGACGATGAAGACGAAAGCAGTGGAACAGACGAGAAATCGAACGAGTTTTACCAGGCCTTTGTCGAAACCCAAATCGCCGTGGTGCAACGCCTGTTTGTCGAGGGCGTGATTGCCGGAACGTTCGGCAAAAATATTCCCGTGCTGGTACACGAATTGGAGTATTACGATGCTCCCTTATCGTGGACGGAACGCGCCAACCCGGAAGGCTTGGCAGATGAATTTTTAAGCTATTGGCGCAGCCAATAAACCGCGTCCGGCCAAGCCGAAACGCACAGCAAAACCGATTGAAATATCCCGAAACGGAAAGTGCAAAAATATGAACTTTCAACTTATTCTGTTTTACCTGTTGGCCGCCATCATCCTGTTTGGCGCGCTGAAAACCGTAACCGTGAAAAACCCGGTGCATGCCGCGCTGTATCTGGTGCTCACTTTCTGTATGAGCGCGATGATGTGGATGCTGATGCAGGCCGAATTCCTCGGCATCACGCTGGTGGTAGTGTATGTGGGCGCGGTGATGGTGCTGTTTCTGTTCGTGGTGATGATGCTCAACATCGACGTGGAGGAAATGCGCAAAGGCTTTTGGCGCAACGCGCCGGTGGCCGCCGTGGTCGGCGTACTGATGGCCGTGGCGCTGATTATGATTTTGGTTGCGCCTGCCACCGATTTGGCCGCTTTCGGCCAGATGAACGACGTGCCTGCCGACCACAGCAACGTGCGCGAGCTGGGCACGCAGATTTACACCACCTACCTGCTGCCTTTCGAGCTGGCGGCCGTGCTGCTGGTGCTGGGTATGGTGGCCGCCATCGCGCTGGTGCACCGCAAAACCTTCAAGCCGAAATACATCAATCCGGCCGACCAGGTTAAAGTGGACGCCAACAAAGGCCGCTTGCGCATGGTGAAGATGGAAGCCGTGGTGCAGAGGCCGTCTGAAAGCGAAGAAAACAATGGCGAAGCCGCCGAAGGGGAGGGCAAAGCATGATTACGATTACGCATTATCTGGTGCTGTCCGCCCTGTTGTTCGGCATCAGCGCGATGGGCATTTTCATGAACCGCAAAAACGTGCTGATTTTGCTGATGTCGATCGAACTGATGCTGCTGGCGGTGAACTTTAACTTTATCGCCTTCTCGCGCTACCTCGGCGACAGCGCGGGGCAGATTTTCGTCTTCTTCGTGCTCACCGTGGCCGCGGCCGAATCCGCCATCGGCTTGGCGATTATGGTTTTGGTATACCGCAACCGCAACACGATCAACGTAACGGATTTGGACAGCCTCAAAGGCTAGGGCTAACTGAAAACAGGCCGTCTGAAAGTTTCAGGTAGCCTAAACAAGGAAGCCGGAGAGGCTACCTGAAAACGAGCCGCACAAAATTGAAAGATTTATCCGTAAGGATGGCAACAACATGACTGACATGACTTTATACCTCATCATCGCCCTCACGCCCTTGGCGGGCTGTTTGCTGGCCGGGCTGTTCGGCAACACCATCGGCCGCCGGGGCGCGCACACGGTTACCATACTTGGCGTGGCCGTATCCGCCGTGCTGTCGGCCTATGTGCTGTGCGGGTTTATCGACGGCAGCCGTGCCAAGTTTGATGAAAACGTCTATACCTGGCTGACCATGAACGGGCTGGATTTCTCGGTCGGTTTCCTAGTGGACAGCCTCACCGCGCTGATGATGGTGGTGGTTACTTCCGTGTCGCTCATGGTGCACATCTACACCATCGGCTATATGGCGGACGAAGAAGTCGGCTACCAACGTTTCTTCAGCTATATCTCATTGTTTACCTTCAGCATGTTGATGCTGATTATGTCGAACAACTTCATCCAGCTTTTCTTCGGCTGGGAAGCGGTCGGCTTGGTGTCGTATTTGCTCATCGGCTTCTATTTCAAACGCGACAGCGCGATTTTCGCCAACCTGAAAGCCTTCTTGGTCAACCGCGTGGGCGACTTCGGCTTCGTGCTCGGCATCGGTTTGGTGCTGGCCTATTTCGGCGGCAGTCTGCGCTATGCCGACGTGTTCGCCTACCTGCCCAACGTGGTCGGCAGCACCCTGTTCGGCTGGGATTTGATCACCATCACCTGCCTGTTGCTGTTTGTCGGCGCAATGGGTAAATCCGCACAGTTCCCGCTGCATGTCTGGCTGCCCGATTCTATGGAAGGCCCGACCCCCATTTCCGCGCTGATTCACGCCGCAACGATGGTAACCGCCGGCCTGTTTATGGTGTCGCGCATGTCGCCCATATATGAGCTCTCCACCACCGCGCTGAGCGTGATTATGGTGATTGGCGCAATTACCGCGCTGTTTATGGGCTTTCTCGGCACGATTCAAAACGACATCAAACGCGTGGTGGCTTATTCCACCTTGTCGCAGCTCGGTTATATGACCGTGGCTTTGGGCGTGTCCGCCTATTCGGTTGCCATGTTCCATGTGATGACCCACGCCTTCTTCAAAGCCCTGTTGTTCTTGGCGGCGGGCAGCGTGATTATCGGTATGCACCACGACCAAGACATGCGCAATATGGGCGGCCTGCGCAAATACATGCCGATTACCTGGTTCACCATGCTGCTGGGCAACTTAGCCCTCATCGGCACGCCGCTGTTCTCCGGTTTCTATTCCAAAGATTCGATTATCGAAGCGGTGCATGCCAGCAACCTGCCCGGCAGCGGTTTCGCCTATTTCGCCGTGCTGGCCAGCGTATTTGTTACCGCGTTTTACGCCTTCCGCCAATACTTTATCGTCTTCCACGGTAAAGAACGCTGGCGCGAGGCCAAGCATGACCACCACGACGACCACGGCCACCATCACGGCCTGAAGCCGTCCGACAACCCGCACGAAAGCCCGTGGGTGGTTACCTTGCCGCTGATTTTGCTGGCGATTCCGTCCGTGATTATCGGCTACATCGCCATCGAGCCGATGCTGTACGGCGATTTCTTCAAAGACGTGATTTATGTCAATCACGAGCTGCATCCGGTGATGCACATCATGAAGGAAGAATTCCACGGCGCAATGGCCATGGTGTCGCACAGCCTGCACACGCCCGTGCTGTATCTGGCCATCGGCGGCGTATTGGCTGCGTGGTTTCTGTATGTGAAAGCGCCGCAGCTGCCTGCCAAAATTGCGCAGACCTTCCGCCCGGTGTATGTGCTGTTTGAAAACAAATACTACCTCGACAACATCTACTTCGCCGTGTTTGCCAAAGGCACGCGCGCGCTGGGTACTTTCTTCTGGAAGGCCGTCGATACCGCAATCATCGACAACGGCTTGGTAAACGGCGCGGCCAAACTGGTCGGCGCGGTGGCAGGGCAGGTGCGCCGCCTGCAAACCGGTTTCATCTACACCTACGCTGCCGCTATGGTTTCCGGCGTGTTGGTGCTGATTGTGGTGTTCTTCTGGCAGCTTTGGTTCAGATAAAGGCTACCTGAAAAATGGATGCTGATATTTTGCCCGATACCCTAGCCGAAGTGCGGCAGGCGATTGACGTGCTGGACAGCCAGCTTATCGGCTTGCTGGCACGGCGGCAGCAGTTGGTTGCACAGGCAGGCCGTCTGAAACCCAAGCACGACGCGCAGGCCGTGGCTGCGCCCGAAAGGGTGGCGCAGGTGCTGAAGGCACGGCGCGAACAGGCTGCGGAGGCAGGCTTATCGCCCGATGTGGCAGAAGCCGTGTGGCAGGCCATGATTGCCGCCTTTATCCGTTTCGAGCAGGAAGTAAACTGTTCGGGCGGGACAGCTAATTAAGGCTACCTGAAAACTAAAAGGCCGTCTGAAAACACCACACACAGAGGAAAAAATGAGCGCAACCGACATCATCCGCGCCGCCGAATTCACCGCCGAGAGGGCATGGGGAGCGCGCAGCATCGCCAATCTAAACGGCACCACCGTGCGCCTGCATTGGACGGACCAGCCCTACAAATGGCATGTGAACGACGGCGAGGAAGTGTTTGCCGTAATGGACGGCGAAGTGGATATGCACTACCGTGAAAACGGCGAAGAGCGCGTGGTGCGGCTGCAAAGCGGCGACATCTTCTATGCCGGCATCGGCGCGGAACACGTCGCCCACCCGCGCGGCGAAGCGCGGATTTTGGTGATTGAGAAAGAGGGCAGCGTTTAAGCTGTTTGAGGCCGTCTGAAAAGCGGCAAACGCAGAAAAACGACGATTTATTTATTCAAACCACAGGTTACAACTATGTTTTCTAACCATCTTCTCAGCTTGGCAATCTGGCTGCCGATAGCCGCCGGATTATTGGTGCTGGCTACCGGCTGCGACCGCCGTGCCCCCTTGGCGCGGATACTGGCTTTTGTCGGCGCGTTGGCCGGTTTTCTGGTTACGTTGCCGCTGTTTACGCAGTTCGACCGCTTGAGCGGCGGCTTCCAGTTTGCCGAGTTTTATGCGTGGATTCCCGCGCTCAACATCAACTACGCGCTGGGCGTGGACGGCATTTCCGTGCTGTTTGTCATCCTCAATGCCTTCATCACGTTGATGGTGGTGCTTGCGGGCTGGGAAGTGATTCAGAAAAAGGTGGCGCAATACATGGCGGCCTTCCTGATTATGTCCGGCCTGATCAACGGCGCGTTTGCCGCCCGCGATGCCATGCTGTTCTATATCTTCTTCGAAGGTATGCTGATTCCGCTGTATCTGATTATCGGCGTGTGGGGCGGGCCGCGCCGCGTGTATGCCTCGGTAAAACTCTTTCTCTACACGCTGATGGGCTCGCTGCTGATGCTGGTGGCCTTGGTGTATTTGTCGTTCCAAACCGGCGGCAGCTTCGCGATTGAAGATTTCCAAAACCTCAAACAAATTCCGCTGTTTACCCAGCAGATTCTGTTTGCCGCCTTCTTCCTGTCGTTTGCGGTGAAAGTGCCGATGTTCCCGGTGCACACTTGGCTGCCCGACGCACACGTGGAAGCGCCCACCGGCGGCTCGATGGTGCTGGCGGCGATTACGCTGAAACTTGGCGCATACGGCTTTTTGCGCTTCATCCTGCCCATCCTGCCCGATGCGTCGCGCTATTTTGCCCCCGCCATCATCGTGCTCAGCCTGATTGCGGTGATTTATATCGGCATGGTGGCTTTGGTACAAACCGATATGAAAAAACTGGTGGCCTATTCCTCCATCAGCCACATGGGTTTCGTTACCCTGGGCATGTTCCTGTTTACCAATCAGGTGCAGTTGCAGCCGTGGGCGTTGAAAGGTGCAATCATGCAGATGATTTCGCACGGCTTTGTTTCCGCCGCCATGTTCTTCTGCATCGGCATGATGTACGACCGCCTGCACAGCCGCAACATTGCCGACTACGGCGGCGTGGTTACCGTGATGCCGAAATTTGCCGCTTTCATGATGCTGTTTGCCATGGCCAACGCCGGCCTGCCCGCCACTTCGGGTTTCGTGGGCGAATTTATGGTGATTATGGGCGCAGTGAACTATAACTTGTTTGTGGGCGCTCTGGCGGCACTGACGCTGATTTTGGGTGCGGCATACACGCTGTGGATGTACAAACGCGTGATTTTCGGCGCGGTAACCAACCCGCATGTGGCCGAAATGAAGGACATCAACCGTCGCGAATTCGCCATCCTGGCCATCCTCGCCGCCACCGTGCTGGGCATGGGCCTGTGGCCGGAGCCGTTTATCGCCGTGATGCATCAGGCGGCCAACGATTTGATCGCGCATGTGGCGCAAAGCAAGATTTGAGGTGTGTGAATGAACTGGACTGATTTGAACTTAATCCCCGCCATGCCCGAAATCGTGCTGCTCACGGCATTGTGCGTGGTGCTGTTGGTGGATTTGTGGCTGAAAGACAATAGCCGCGTCATTACCCATTATCTGAGTCTGTTCACTTTGGTATTGACGGCGGCGACACAATGGTATGTTTGGACACCGACTGCGGTCAGTACGTTTAACGATATGTATTTGGCTGACGGTTTGTCTCAGTTGAGCAAAATGACCATGTACGCCGCATTGTTCGCCGTATTTGTGTACGCCAAACCGTACAATCGGGCGCGTAATATGTTTAACGGCGAATTTTATACCCTTTCGCTGTTTGCCCTTTTAGGCATGAGCGTGATGGTGAGTGCAGGGCATTTCCTTGTTGCCTATATCGGCTTGGAACTGCTTTCGCTGTCGCTCTACGCCATGATTGCCTTGCGGCGCGATTCTGCCCGTTCGGCCGAAGCCGCGTTGAAATACTTTGTGCTCGGCGCATTGGCCTCCGGTTTGCTGTTGTACGGTATTTCGATGATTTACGGTGCAACCGGTTCGCTGAATTTCGCCATTGTGCTGGCCAACGGCCAAAGCGGTGTCGCCAACGGCTGGCTGATGAAGCTGGGTTTGGTTTTCGTTGTGGTCGCATTGGCGTTCAAATTGGGAGCCGTTCCGTTCCATATGTGGGTGCCGGATGTTTATGAAGGTGCGCCCACTTCGGTGGCTTCGATTATCGGTACCGCGCCGAAAATGGCGGCGGCAGTTTTCGCTTTCCGTATTTTGGTAACGGCGATGAACAACCAGCATGCCGATTGGACCCAGATGCTGGTTATCTTGTCCGTGGCTTCACTGCTAATCGGTAACCTTGCCGCCATTGTGCAGACCAATATCAAGCGGATGTTGGCTTATTCGACTGTATCGCATATGGGCTTCGTCCTGATGGCGTTTTTGAGCGGCAGCGTCGGTTTCTCGGCCGGCCTGTATTACGCATTGACCTATATCGTGATGGCATTGGTCGGTTTCGGTGTGTTGATGCTGTTGTCCGACGAATCGTTCGAATGCGAAAACATTGCCGATTTGGCCGGTTTGAACCGGCGCAACGCTTGGTATGCCTTCCTGATGTTGCTTGCCATGTTCTCCATGGCCGGTATTCCGCCGCTGATGGGTTTCTATGCCAAGTTGCAGGTTATCAAATTGCTGGTGAGTGCGAATTACACTTGGTTGGCGGTGTTTGCCGTCGTGATGTCGCTGATTGGCGCGTTCTACTATCTGCGTGTGGTGCGGATGATTTACTTCGAAGAACCTGCCGACAGCCGCCGGTTGAGCAGCGACGGCGCGATGAAGGTGTTGTTGTCGGCTAACGGCCTGCTGTTGCTGTTGTGGGGTGTCCTGCCGCAAGGTGTGATGGATTGGTGCGTCCAAGCCATCCGCACGACAATAGGTTGATAGCGGCGGTATCGCAAAACAAACCGAGGCCGTCTGAAAACCGTAAATCGGGTTTCAGACGGCCTCAGTTTGTTTATGGCGTCAATTCGATATTCTTCTGTATCCCTTTACTTAATTTCCGATACGGTAGCTGCGTCGGCCGTCATTAGCCTGCGTAAGCTCATGAAGACAATTGGTAAGTACAGTATTTTGGCTCTATCTGCGCTAGCTATATTTCTGTTCAAAAGCCGGAGACAGGGTAGTTTTCCGGTATGGAATAATCGTTATTCCGTGCTTTGAATGGGAGGAGGTAGGATTGGCCTTTGAAGGAGTTTTTACCTTTTTTGCCTGTGAGGCGGATTTCCAGCGGGTAACGTCCGGCTGTCTGTTTCAGGTCGGGGCGCGGGGTTAGGGTGCCGTGCAGGGAAACTTCTTCATCCGACGGGCCTGCTTCCGTATTGTCCATACCGGTGATGATCAGGTAGCTGTCGAATTTGCCGCCGCTGTAAACAAACAGTGAACTGAAAAAATTGTTATAGCCCTGTCTGCCGCCGTTTATAGAATTTTCAAATCCCCACGCCGAAGTGCCGAAACGAAGAAAACGCCAGGGTTTTCCGCCCGATTCGGCAGCCTCGACCTGCGTTTGACTGCGGGCTTTTAATTGCCATGTTCCGTTATTCTGTTTTAAGACGAATATTTCGGCAGGGTAGGGTGGGGCATGAAGGGTAACGGGACGGCTGTTGGGGCGCAGTTTTACATTGTCGCCCGTGTAGAGGAGGAAGGTCAGCCCTTCGGCGGAGCCGGTTTGTTTCAGTTGCATGCAGGTATTGCCTTTTTGCCCGATTAGGCATTTTACGCTTGGTATTTTGCGGTAAAATTTTTGTTCGACAAAGGCTTGCGGTGTTTGTGCGGCAGCCGTCGTACAGCAGGCCGCAAGGAAGAGTCGGAATGTTTTCATCAGGTTTCTTCTCGGAATCGGGTTTGCGGGGCTATGATGGTTTGAGGCCGTCTGAAAACTTGTTTTTCAGACGGCCTCGGTATTACAGGATGCGGTGTGCCAGTGCGGGCAGACGCTGCCGCACGCTGTTCAGCCGCGCGGGGTCGAGTTCGGCGGTAATCACGCCTTCCCCTTCGGGCAGCACGGCCAGGATTTCGCCCCAAGGGTCGATAATCATGCTGTGGCCGAAGGTGCGGCGGCCGTTTTCGTGCAGGCCGCCCTGTCCGGCCGCCAAAACGTAGCATTGGTTTTCCACCGCACGGGTGCGCAGCAGCAGTTCCCAATGCGCCTTGCCGGTGGTATAGGTGAAGGCGGCGGGCAGCAAAAGCGCGCCAAACGGGCTTTGGGCACGGAAAAATTCGGGGAAGCGCAGGTCGTAGCAGATGCCTTGCGCCAGATTCCAGCCGTCGGCAGTCAGGCGGGGGACTTCGCGGCCGGCGGCGATGGTGTCGGCTTCGGCGTAGCGTTCGCCCAAGCCCGAATAGCCGAACAGGTGCATTTTGTCGTAGCGGCCGATACATTCGCCGTTTTTGTCATATGTCAGCAGGCTGTTCCATACTTTGCCGGGTACGGGCGATTGCAGCGGAATCGTGCCGCCGAACAGGGTAACGCCGCATTCGGCGGCGGTTTCGGCCATCGCCTGTTGCAGGGTGCCGCTGCCGAAGGGTTCGGCCAGTGCGAGTTTGTCGCGGTCGTTTTGCCCCATCAGCGGCCAATATTCGGGCAGCAACGCCCAATCCGCACCTTGCTCTGCCGCTTGGCGCACCAGGCGGCGCATGGCGGCGGTATTGGCGGCGGGGTTGGTGCCGGAAACGGTTTGGATGACGGCGGCACGGATTTTCCGCATGGCGTTGCTCCTTTCAGACGGCCTGTTTTCCGTTTAATGTTTTTTGCCGAACAGTTTGATCAGCGGCAAGACGACGGCGCAAACGATTGCTCCGGACAGCAGGCCGACAATCAGGTTGGCCAAATTGCCCATGATGCCGCCCTCCCAATGCATGGTGTGCAGGAAGTCGGACACGAACGGCGCGCCGTGGGCAATGATGCCACCACCGACCAAAAACATGGCCAGTGTGCCGACGACGCTCAGGCCGCGCATGAAAACGGGCATAACGGCCAGCAGGGCATTGCCCACGCTTTTCCACATGCCGCCGCGCCGTATCAGGAATAAACCCAAATCGTCCAGTTTTACAATCATGGCCACCAAGCCGTAAACAAATATGGTCATGCCGATGCCGATGATAGAGAGCATCAAGGCTTGTTGCAGCATGCCTGAGTCGGCATTCACCGCGCCCATGGAAATGATGATGATTTCGGCCGACAGGATGAAGTCGGTGCGGATTGCGCCTTTGATTTTGGCATTTTCATCGGGCAATTCGTCGGGGACGGCTTCGGGCGAATGACCGGCTTCATGACGGTGCAGGAGGGGGTGCAGCAGTTTTTCCACGCCTTCAAAGCAGAGATATGCGCCGCCCAGCATCAGTAGCGGGGTAATCAGCGCGGGGGCCAGCCACGACAGCAGAAGCGTGGCCGGAATCAGAATCAGCTTGTTTACCAGCGAACCTTTGGCCACCTGCCAGACGATGGGCAATTCACGGTCGGCCGATACGCCGGTTACCTGGTTGGCGTTCAAGGCCAAATCGTCGCCGACCACGCCGACGGTTTTTTTCGCTGCCATTTTGGTCATCAGGGAAACGTCGTCGAGTACGGATGCGATGTCGTCAAGCAGGGTAAACAGGGATGCAAAAGCCATATAGGGGTCTCGGTTGGGAGGAAAGGGCGGATTATAGTCAAATCTGTCAAATACCGTAACGGTATGCCGCCGTTTTATGGCGGCAAACGTCAAAGGCCGTCTGAAATGTGTTTTTCAGACGGCCTTTGACGCATTGCGGTTTTTTTAACGCTACTCTTTGTCCGTATTGCCGATAAAGCGTGCGGCATAATCGCATTCCGCACTCAGCGGGATGCCGTTGGCTTCGGCGTGCGCCATCAGGGCGTCGACCAGCATTTTGGCGATGCCGCGCCCTCGGAAGTTCGGTGATACTTCGGTATGCACGACATTCCAACCGCCGTTTTCTTCCGTGTAGCCGATGTGGCCGGCTTCCAGTCCGTCGATGTCGATTTGGAAGCGGCGTTGTTCGGGAAGGTATTTGATTTCGTTCATGGCTGATTCTCCTGTTGTTTGGGGATATTAGGCCGTCTGAAAGGCGTTGCGCGCCGGTTTGCCGGGTGTTTCAGACGGCCTGAAGGTTTATTTGTGGCCGGTATCGTTTGAACCGGCTGCGGAACCGCAATGGAAGCAGTAGCGGTTGAACGCGCTTTTCCGCGTGTTGCAGTTGCCGCAGCGGTTAAACAGGTTGATGCTGCAATGCGGGCAGTAATCCATTTCGGGATGTTGGAAGTCCAGCGGGCGTTCGCAGCCGGGGCAGATGCCTTTGGCAGTGCATTGCTGGGCGCGGTCGTAGTCCATCTGCTGCTGCCGCTCGTCGGCGGGCAGTGCTTCTTCATTGCGCTTGCGTTCGAGGTAGCGGTTCATGGCGATGATGGCATAGCGGCCGATCAGTATGGTCATCAGGATGCCGACCGCGTAGCGTACATAGCCGCCGTAGCTGGGCAGGTAGGGGACGAGTTCGACGAAAAAGGCAAACAGGGCGAAATAGATGAAGCCCCAAACAAACGGCCACCAGCGCGAGCGGCGTTTTTTGGCGAACAGGTAACCGCCGATGAGCAGCAGCGGCAGGGTGAGGGCGAGGCGGTAGAGGAAAACTTGCAGTTCGATGCGGCGGTCGTCCTTTTCTTTGCGTTTTGATGCGTCATTCTGCTCCTGTTCGAGTTCTTTTTCGTTTCGGTCGCGCTGCTGGCGGTTGTCGAGCTGACGCTGCTGGATGGCGGCATATTGTTGTTGCAGGGTTTGCTCTTTGGCCTTCAGTTCGTCCAGCTTGCGGGTGCGGGCGATGACTTCGGGGTTTTGTTCGGATTGTTCGGTAGCAGAACGGGCGGCAAGCCAGTTTTGCAGGCTTTGCTGTTCGGCGGCGGTTTGGTTGCGCTGCTTTTCCAATTCCAATGCGGAGCGTTCCGCTTCTTCCGTCAGGCGGGTGTCTTCTTCGTTCAGGCGGTCGCGGGTTTGCTGCAGCAATATCCCTTTTTCGCCCATGTAGTCGTCCAATTCGCGGGTTTGTTCGACGGACGGCAGGTCGTTGATGACTTTGCCGCCCAATCCGATGAGGAAGGAGGCAAAAATAAAGGCAATCAGCCACAGGCCGCGTCTGAACCATTTTTCGGGTAGGCGGTTGCCGGCGGATTTTTGGTGGCGCATGGCGTGCTCCGTTTTATGTGGGAAAGATGTCAGTATAGCGGGGTGCGGGGTGCGGGGGCAATCGGGTATGAGGCCGTCTGAAAAAGGAAAGGCCGTCTGAAACCCAGTGTTCGGTTTCAGACGGCCTCCAAGATTCCACGCTTATTGTGCGTCGTCTTGATACTCTTTGCCGTCGGCCAGCAGCAGGACGGGCTGGCGGTTGTTTTCGATAACTTCCGCGGTAATGACGGCTTTTTTTACCTGCGGCAGGTTGGGCAGGCGGTACATGGTTTCCAGCAGGGCGCGTTCGACGATGGAACGCAGGCCGCGCGCGCCGGTTTTGCGGGTCATGGCCAGTTTGGCGATGGCGCGCAGTGCATCCGGTTCGAATTCCAGTTCCGCGCCTTCCATGGCGAACAGTGCCTGATATTGTTTGACCAAGGCATTTTTCGGTTCGGTGAGGATGTTGATCAGGGCATCTTCATCCAGTTCGGCCAGGGTTGCAATCACGGGCAGGCGGCCGATTAACTCGGGAATCAGGCCGAATTTGATCAAGTCTTCCGGTTCGACGATTTCGAACAGTTCGCTGATGTCGGCGTTTTCGTCCTTGCTGTGTACTGCTGCGCCGAAGCCGATGCCGCCTTTTTCCGTGCGCTGGCGGATGACTTTTTCCAAGCCGGCAAATGCGCCGCCGCAGATAAAGAGGATGTTGGTGGTGTCTACCTGGATGAAATCCTGATTCGGATGCTTGCGCCCGCCTTGCGGGGGAACGCTGGCCACCGTGCCTTCAATCAGTTTCAACAATGCTTGCTGTACGCCCTCGCCGGAGACGTCTCGGGTAATCGAAGGGTTGTCGCTTTTGCGCGAGATTTTGTCGATTTCGTCGATATAGACGATGCCGCGCTGGGCTTTTTCGACATCGAAATCGCATTTGCCCAAAAGTTTGGTGATGATTTGTTCGACGTCTTCGCCGACATAACCTGCTTCGGTCAGCGTGGTTGCATCAGCCATCACGAACGGCACGTCTAGTTTGCGCGCCAAAGACTGCGCCAACAGTGTTTTGCCCGAACCGGTGGGGCCGATGAGCAGGATGTTGGATTTGGACAGCTCCACCGCGCCGCCCGCTTTCGGATGGCGCAGGCGTTTGTAGTGGTTGTAAACGGCAACGGCCAAGGCTTTTTTCGCCTGCTCCTGGCCAATAACGTGGTCGTTCAGGTTGGCGACGATTTCGGACGGGGTGGGCAGTTTGCCGTCCCCGTCGGTGGCGGAACCTTTGCCTTCGGCGGCCGCGTCGTCCCCGCCTTCCAGCATGATGCCGCAGGTTTCCACGCATTCGTTGCAGATATAGGCGTTTTCGCCTTCAATCAGATGTTTGACTTCCTGTTCGGTTTTACCGCAAAACGAGCAGTGGCGGTTTTCTGTGGTCATCGAGTGTGCCTTTGTCTGAATCGGCCCCAAGGCCGTCTGAAAAAACGGAGATTATAATAAGCAGCCGTGCTTTTTTCAATTTGCCGCAAGGTGCGGCAGGAAAGGGCGGGGCGGCCGCCAAACGCAAACTCATGCAAAACTGCGTATGTTTGCTTTACAAACCGTTTGCTTTTCAAGGAAAATAATGACTTGCTTCAAAGCAAGGTGCACACAACCATCCCTTGATGGCGGTATTACCAAAAAACAAAGCCCGCTTCGCCGGTAAACTGTGTTTCAGACGGCCTCACGGCCGGTTTGAGCCCCGCCGTCCCTTTCCGAATTTCTTTTTGTTAATTTAACGGACAGCCCGATGTTTTCTACACCGTTTTACAAAAAAGCCGCCGCCGTCTTCCTCGGTCTGAGTTTGGCTTCCGCCCCCGTTTTGGCCGACGATTTGGACATGCTCGGCCAGTTTCTGCAGCAAAACCTGACATCCGACCAAGACCCGTTGGGTACTTTCCTTGCTGAAAATCCGGACGATATGCTGGAAGCGCAAGCGGCAATTGCCGGCCCGTTGCTGTCGTCGCAGGCAGCCCTGATTGTCAATAACCGTACCGGCGAAGTGCTGTATCAAAAGAACATGAACCGCGTTATGCCGATTGCCTCGATTTCCAAGCTGATGTCGGCGATGGTGGTTTTGGATGCGCGCCTGAATATGAACGAAGTCATCACCATTACCGAGGATGAAATCGACCGGCTGAAAGGCACGGGCAGCCGCCTGTCTGTCGGTACGCAGCTCACACGCGCCCAATTGCTGCATTTGAGCCTGATGTCGAGTGAAAACCGCGCCACCCATGCGCTGGGTCGTACTTATCCGGGCGGTATGTCTGCCTTCGTGGCCGCCATGAATGCCAAAGCGCAAAGCTTGGGTATGGCCAACAGCCGTTTTTACGAACCGACCGGTTTGGACTACCGCAACGTTTCCACCGCCTGGGATTTGAACAAACTGGCCGCTGCCGCTAGTAATTATGCGCCAATTACCAAAAACAGTACGGCCACCTACGGCTCGGTGTATACCAGCGCGGGCCGCCAGCAGAACTATAAAAATACCAATGCCTTGGTGCGTGAAGGCTCCTGGGACATCGAATTGCAGAAAACAGGCTATATCCGCGAGTCCGGCCGTTCGATGGTCGTGCGTGCCCGCATAGGCAGGGAACCGGTTACCATTGTCCTGCTCAATTCGCCCACATCCACCACGCGCGTCAATGATGCACGTAAAATCCAAAGTTGGATGATGCAGCGTCCGTCTTGAGCGGTGGCAGTTGTTTAAATAATGAAAAGGCCGTCTGAAAACCTTTATCGCGGGTTTTCAGACGGCCTTTTTATCTCCAATGCGGCGAATGCCGAAGTTTTAACCGATATTGATGCAAATCGGCGAACCGTAAATATAAATCGTACGAACCGAGTAACTTGTTGCTTCCAAAGCTTGGGAAGCGTTTTCTTTAAGTTTAGGCAAGTCGGCACGGTAACGAAAGCGAAGCCGATTTTCTCTATTTCGGCATGCAGCCCTCGTTTTGATACAGGGTAAACAGCGGAACGCCCGCATCGCGGATGCGTTTGCCACCCGGCAGATCGGTAAATTCCAAAATAGCAGCAGCTTCGAGCACTTCGCCGCCGAGTCTGCGGATAAGCTCCGCACCTGCGAGCATGGTGCCGCCGGTGGCTACCAAGTCGTCCACCAGCAAAACGCGCGCGCCGCTATGGAAGGCATCCGTGTGCATCTCCACCGTTGCTTCACCGTATTCCAGCGCATAACTTTGGGAAACGGTTTCGAACGGCAGCTTGCCTTTTTTGCGGATGGGTACGAAGCCGACATTCAGCTGATAAGCCAGGGCCGCGCCGATGATAAAGCCGCGTGCGTCCAAACCGGCCACAACGTCGACTTTCTGATCCATATAGCGGTAAACCAGCAAATCCACCAACAGGCGGAAATATTGCGGGCTTTGCAGGATGGGCGTAATGTCGTGAAACAGAATGCCTTCCTCGGGCCAGTTGGGAATTTTCCGCATTTTTTCAAACAGGGCTTCCACGCCCATTACTTCGGGATGAATCAACACCGCCGTATCCTCATGGCTGAAATCAAAAGCGCCCATTGTAACAAATTTTCTATTCCGCAGAGGGATGCGTTATAATCAAGAACCGTTATTAAGCCGATTTTACTATCATGAACAAACCGACTCCCGGCAATATCTTCATCATCTCAGCCGCTTCCGGCACGGGTAAAACCACACTGGTTTCCCGGCTGTTGTCGGCCCACGCCGATGTCCGCGTTTCCATTTCCCATACCACCCGTTCGCCGCGCGAAGGCGAGAGGAACGGCGAACATTATTATTTCGTCGGCACGGCCGAATTCGAGGGTATGATAGGCAAAGGCGAATTCCTCGAACATGCCGATGTGTTCGGCAATTACTACGGTACCAGCTTCAACGGTCTGCAAGCACTGCAACGCCAAGGTTTCGACGTTATCCTGGAAATCGACGTGCAAGGTGCGGAGCAGGTGCGCCGTGCGCTGCCGGAGGCCGTCAGCATTTTTATCCTGCCGCCGAGTTTTGCCGTATTGTCCGAACGCCTGCGCGGCCGCAACACCGACAGCGCGGAAGTGATTGAGAAACGGCTGCGGCAGGCACGCGGCGAAATCGAACAATCCCTATTGTTCGACTATGTGGTTGTTAACCGCGATTTAGCAGAAGCCGAAGCACAATTGAGCGCGATTATCCGTTCTCAACGACAAACCCAGGTGCGGCAGAAAAATTTCATTGAAGGACTGTTGTCCGAAAATTTTTAATTCCACTATTTTAAACAATTTATTATCGATAAGGACGCAAAACATGGCACGTATTACAGTAGAAGACTGTTCCGACAAAATCCCCAATCATTTCGACCTGACTCTTGCTGCCGCACGTCGTGCACGTCAACTGGAAAACGGCACTACGCCGCTGGTGGAAGATGTGCGTAACGACAAACCCACCGTTACCGCCCTGCGCGAAATCGCCGCCGGCCAAATTACGGCCGACATCCTGAACCGCAGCAAATAACATCAAACAGGCCGTCTGAAAATGTCTGCGCCTCAAGCCGCCGCCCCTTATGACCCGCTGACTGCCGAAGCGCGCAGCCTGCTGTTCAAAACCGCCTCCTACCTTTCCCAGGAAGACAAGCAGCGTTTGGAAAAAGCGTGCGCCTATGCCTTCCGTGCGCACGACGGGCAAACGCGTAAAAGCGGCGAGCCGTACATCACGCACCCGATTGCCGTGGCGACGGAATTGGCCAAGTGGCGCATGGACCTCCAAACCCTGAGTGCGGGGCTGATGCACGATGTTTTGGAAGACACCGGTACGACCAAAGAGGAAATGGCGGCGGAATTCGGCGAAACCGTTGCCGATATGGTGGACGGCTTGTCCAAGTTGGAAAAACTGAAGTATGACAATCAAACCGAACATCAGGCGGAAAGTTTCCGCAAACTGATTTTGGCGATGACCAAAGACATGCGCGTCATAATCGTCAAACTGTCCGACCGCCTGCACAATATGCGCACGCTGGGTTCGATGCGGCTGGAAAAACGCCGCCGCATCTCCCAGGAAACGCTGGAAATTTATGCCCCGATTGCAAACCGTATCGGTTTGAACCCCGTTTATCGGGAATTGCAGGATTTGGCTTTTCAAAATATCCATCCCGCCCGCTACCGCACACTGCAAAAAGCCATGAACAATTTCCGCCGCAACAGGCGCGACGTGGTGGGCAAGGTGTTGGCCGCTTTCAGCCAACGCCTCGTCGGTGCCAATATCGAAGCGCAAATCAAAGGGCGGGAAAAAAACCTCTACAGCATCCATCAGAAAATGCGCAACAAACACCTGCGCTTTGACGAAGTGATGGATATTTACGGCTTCCGCGTGATTACCAACAGCATCCCAGCCTGCTATGCCGCATTGGGTGCGTTGCACAATCTATACCAGCCCAAACCGGGAAAATTCAAAGACTATATCGCCATTCCGAAAAGCAACGGCTATCAAAGCCTGCATACCACGCTGACCGGCCCGCACGGCCTGCCGATAGAAGTCCAGATACGCACGCGCGAGATGAATGCAGTGGCGGAAAGCGGCGTGGCCAGCCATTGGGCATATAAATCCGGCGATGACAAACTCGATCAGGCAACGCTCAATACCAACAAATGGCTGCAAAACATTCTTGATTTGCAGGCACGCTCGGCAAATGCGATTGAGTTCCTGGAACACGTCAAAGTCGATCTCTTCCCCAGCGAAGTGTACATTTTTACCCCCAAAGGCAGGATATTGGTATTGCCCGAAGGCGCGACCCCCGTTGATTTTGCCTATGCGGTGCATACCGACATCGGCAACAGCACCGTGGCCGCCCGGGTCAATAACAGCCCGGTTCCGCTTCGCACTCCGCTGAAAACCGGCGATACGGTGGAAATCATTACCTCCGAACAGGCACGGCCGAATGTCGCCTGGCTGAGTTTTGCCGTATCCAGCCGCGCACGCAGCGCGATTCGAAGCTACATCAAAAACATGAACCGGCACGATGCGGTGGAATTGGGTGAGAGCCTGCTGCAAAAAGCCCTGTCAAGCCTGTTGCCGCGCGATGTTTTACTGTCTGAAGAACTGAAAGAAGCCTATCTGAATGATTTGACTGAAAAGCAGACCAGTTTTGAAGATGTGTTGTACAACGTCGGTATGGGGCATACCCTGCCTGTATCCGTGGCGATGCATATTGCTGAATTGGCCGGGCAGCATTTGGGCGGCGAGGTCAAACTCAGCCCGATAAAAATCAACGGTAACGAGACCGGCCGTGTCCACCTCGGCCCCTGCTGTAACCCTATTCCGGGCGATGCCATCCGTGCGGTATTGATTAAGGATCAAGGCATCATCATCCACCGCGATACTTGTCCCAACCTCCTGAAAAGCGATTCCGACCAGCAACTGGATGCAGATTGGGAGGCCATAGGCGGGCGCAATTATCACACCAATTTGCTGGTTGCTTCGCAAGACGGCCACGGACTGCTGGCGGCAATGGCGCAAGCCATGTCGGAGCAGGGGGCGGATATCGAGGCAGTGGATACGCCTTCCCAAAGCCAATCGGGCACGGAAGGGTTCATCGAATTCAAGTTCCGAATCAAAACCAAAGATTTGAAACAGTTAAACAGCATTATCCACGCCTTGCACAGCATTCCGAATGTCCGGCGCGTTACCCGCGTTTGAATGTTTAAAGCAAATATTTGAAGTAAATGAAGGCCGTCTAAAAAATAGTTTCAGACGGCCTTTGTTTATCCGAAAAGGGCAGCCGGTCAATAGCGGGGCATGGCAGGATCGATTTCGCGCGCCCACGCGTCGATGCCGCCTTTCAGGTTTGCCGTTTGCTCAAAGCCTGCATCGGCCAGATAGAGGGCGCAATATTGGCTGCGGATGCCGTGGTGGCAATAGACGACGATTTCTTTGCCGTCCGGCAATTCGTTTTGGCGCATGGACAGTTCGTTCATCGGAATCAGAATGCTGTTCGGCAGGCGGCAGAAGGCGGCTTCTTCCGGTTCGCGTACGTCCAGCAGCAGGATATCGGAGGATGCGGAGAGTTTGTCTTGCAGTTGTTGCGGGGTCAGTTGCGGGATGTCGTACATAATCGGATTTCGGTTTGTGTGAATGCGGTTTGCCGTTTTCAGACGGCCTTTGAGTAGAAACGGCCGGGTGGAAATGCCCGGCCGCAAGCTGCATCATGGAAGTATGGTTTAAAAATCGAATCCGCCGAAAGGAGCGGCTTTTTTGCCGTTCAAGTTGGGAATCAGGGTGTCGAACAGTGTTTTTTCGCTGAAACTGTCGCCGTTCCGGGTAATCAGGCGGGCGCGCTGAACGGGATGACTGCCGGTAACGGCAATCAGGCGGCCGCCGTCGCGCAATTGTTGTTTCAGGATTTCGGGGATGTCGTCCACCGCGCCGCCGACGTATACGGCATCAAACGGGGCGGCGGCATTTTGCGTCATCAGGCCGTCGTTGGTTTGGAAAACGATGTTGTCGTAGCCCAATCCGTCCAGTACGGCTTTCGCGCGCGCTTGTTGTTCGGGGTCGATGTCGACGGTAACCACTTCCGCCGCCAGTTTGGATAAGACGGCAGAGGCATAGCCCGAACCGGTGCCGATTTCCAGCACTTTGTCGGTCTTTTTCAAGGCCAGCCCCTGAATCATGCGGGCGACGATTTTAGGCTCCAGCATGGAGCCGCCGTTGGGCAGGGGTAGCGCAATATCGGCGTAGGCATAGTTTTTCTGTTCCTCGCCGACAAAGGCTTCGCGCGGGATGGCTTCCAGTGCGTCGAGAAGGTCGAATTCCAACACGTCCCACGGACGGATTTGTTGCTCGACCATATTGAAACGTGCTTTTGCAAAGTCCATTTTGTGCTCCGTTGTTTTGCTTCGGTGTGGCAGACGGCGGGATTATAAAGGTTTTAGTGTGGCTTTGACAGTTGGCGGATGATGCCGGTTGTCGGTGGAGGCCGTCTGAAAGGCGGGGTAGGGCGGTTGGTGGCTTTTTCAGACGGCCTCTGCCAGTAGCCAGTGCTGCAGGCCGATTAAGGTTTTTGCATCTTGGATTTCGTTGTTTCTGACGGCGGCCAGTACTTCTTGGCGGTCCAGCAGCACGGTTTCGACGAATTCGTCTTGGTCGGGATGCAGTTTGCTGCTTTTGCTGATATTGATGGCGCGGTAGAGATACATTTTTTCGTCGCAGAATCCCGGCGCGGTGTAGAAGGTGGCGGCCAATTCCACTTTTTCAGCTGCATAAGGCGTTTCTTCCGCCAGCTCGCGCAGGGCGCAGGCGGCAGGGTCTTCGCCTGCGTCGAGTTTGCCGGCCGGCAGTTCGAGCAGGGCTTGGCCGGTGGCGTAACGCCATTGGCGGACAAAGACGATTTTGTTGTCAGGGGTTTCGGCTAAAACGCAGGCCGCCCCGGGATGGCGGATGACGATGCGTTTGCTGTCATTGCCGTTGGGCAGGCGGACGGTGTCGCAGGCGATGGTGACAAATGTGCCGTTAAAAATGGGTTCGCTGCCGATTTGGGTTTCGGTTAAGTCCATGATGCTTTCCTTGATGGTGTTCTGGCCGTCTGAAAAGGCGGCGGCTGTGATTATAGCGTTTTCAGACGGCCTTGAGGTTTGATTTGCTGTACAGACTGATGGAAATTAGAATATGATGATTTTGGTTTGACAAGAAATAATATGAAAACGAAGGGTGTGATGTTGTCTATGCTGCTTTGCGCCGTTTGCACGGCATGGGCGGGCAATGACCGGGATGCGGAGAAAATCCGTTTGGTGGAAAAGATTTATCGGGAACAAGGTTTTATGAAATATGCCTCTCCTGAGTTTAAACGGATTGTCCGCAAGGGGGAGAAGATTGCCTATCGGGACGAGCCGATGGAATGCGAGTTGTTCGAGCATTATCAATTGGGCTTCAGTAACGGCGACAGCGAAGTGCCGTGGGTGCAGAAATTGAAGATTTCCGTGCGTCCGAACGGCATGGTGCACGCGCATTATTTGGTTGAGGGAAAACGCCGGGTCGATAATGATTTCAAGATTTCCTGCAATGGCGGAAAGTGTATGGTTGATGATGTGCTGTATGGGAAGTCCAGCTATCGCAAGGCTTACGAATATATCGTGAAATTTGGAAAATGCCCTGAATAGGGAATGGATAAACGCATAAAAACCGCAAGCCGAATTTGATGCGATTGATACCGTTCAGGATTGTTTAAGCAGGATTTTTTGAAACCGGCTGTTTGGCGGGCCTGCCGCTTGCCCAAGGTTGGATAGAAGAAAGCGGGAAAGCACAATTATAGTGGATTAAATTTAAATCAGGACAAGGCGACGAAGCTGCAGACAGTACAAATAGTACGGCAAGGCGAGGCAACGCCGTACTGATTTAAATTTAATCCACTATATGTGTACGGTGAAGTCCGGTTCGGTAGGAAAAAAGCCTAAAAAGATGGGAAAACCGGACTAGTTAAGATAAAAGGCCGCCTGAAAATCGATTTTCAGACAGCCTTAATAATGATTTGGGACAGGCTGATCAGTGATGATGGCCGTGCGGGCCGTGAACATGGCCGTGTTCGATTTCTTCTGCGGTTGCCGGGCGGATGCTTTCTATTTTGGCTTTAAAGCGGATTTTCATGCCGGCCAAAGGGTGGTTGCCGTTTACCACGACTTTGCCTTCCGCCACATCTTCTACGCGGAACACCACCACGTCGCCGTCAGGCATATCGGCTTCAAACATCATGCCGGGTTTGACTTCTGTTGGGAAAGCGTCGGCAGATTCGATACGGATGAGGTCGGAGTCATGTTCGCCGAAAGCATCGTTGGGCTGCAATACGACATCCACTTCGTCGCCAATGTTTTTTTCGTGCAACGCTTCTTCCACCAGAGGGAAAATACCGTCGTAACCGCCGTGCAGATACACAATCGGCTGCTCTGTTTTGTCGATAAGCTGGTCGTTGGCATCAAACATTTCGTAATGCAGGCCGACGACGGTGTCTTTTTTAATCATGGATGTCTTTCGGAACAGGTTGTTAAAGATTGCATTGTAGCATAGTACCCGTATGTGCTTTGTTATTTGCTGTCGGGTTTAGGGGAGTGCAGTCACCCCTCTGCTATTTGAAGATTATTGTTGCGTTTTTGCTACGTATAAACCGATATTTTGATAAATAGATATTTTATGCGAATGTCTAACCAGGGTATCAACAAATGATGATTAACACAGTGATGGAAATGAAAAAATATAGCTAGGGTGGTGTCGGATACCAATGTTTTGTATATGCTTATTGCATGTATTTTGTTGCAAAAACGGGAGATTGTACTTTGTATATGCTTACTATTGTGTGATGCAGGTCAAAAGTATGATTGATTTTGCAGGAGCGGATGTGCATAATTGCGGATGTTCAGCATGAATCTGCAAAATTTCCATCCGTCCAAAGCGGAGCTGGATGGTGTATTTTTGCTGATATTTTATTGGTTTATATATTATTTTTAAGTTAGGTGTTTAACATGAAAAAATCTCTTTTGGCTGCTGCCTTGATGTCTTTGTTTTTAACTGCTTGTGGCGATAAGCCCGCTAACACTGCCGCAGCTGCTGCTAGCGCTGCATCTGCTGCCGCTACTGAAGCTGCATCTGCTGCTACCGAAGCTGCATCTGCTGCTACCGAAGCTGCTGCTTCTGCCAGCGAAGCTGTTGCTTCTGCTGCTGAGGCTGCTGCATCTGCTGCTGATGCCGCTGCATCTGCTGCCAGCAAATAATTTTGTAAAGCATCATGCTTAAAAAGGAGCGCTTCGGCGTTCCTTTTTGTTTTGAGCATTGTCGGTTTGGTGTGGTTCAGAATGGTTGAAATCACCCTATCCGTCCCGATGCGGCGACAGGCCGTCTGAAAACCTTTTTCAGACGGCC
>NZ_KV790786.1:106992-127497 GCF_001807735.1 Neisseria sp. HMSC31F04
GGCCGTCTGAAAACCTTTTTCAGACGGCCTGTCTGTTTCCATTATAATTCTGCGCTCCATTGCCAATATTTAAATGCTATGTCTGCTATTTACCAACAACTTTCCGCCCTGCTGCTGCCGCAGGAAATTCTGTCCGAGCCTGCAGGCCTGCTGACTGACCAACGCCGCCGCTATACCGGAACGGCTGATTTGGTGTTACAGCCGCAAAGCGTGGAGGCAGTGCAAACCATCATGCGTTTTTGTTTCGAGCACCGCATCCCCGTTACCCCTCAGGGCGGTAATACCGGACTCTGCGGCGCGGCTGTGCCGCGCGGCGGCGTTTTGCTGAATTTGAGCCGTCTGAACCGCATCCGCAGTATCAGTACGGCTGACAATGCGATTACCATTGAAGCGGGCTGCGTGCTGCATGACGTGCAACAGGCGGCGGAAGGTGCGGGTCGGTTTTTTCCGCTCAGCCTGGCCAGCGAAGGATCGTGCCAAATCGGCGGCAACATCGCCTGCAATGCGGGCGGGCTGAACGTGTTGCGTTACGGTACGATGCGCGATTTGGTGATGGGTTTGGAAGTGGTGCTGCCGAACGGCGAATTGGTTTCGCACCTGCATCCGCTGCACAAGGACACCACGGGCTACGACCTTCGCCAACTGTTTATCGGCAGCGAAGGCACGCTGGGCATCATCACCGCCGCCACGCTGAAACTGTTTGCCCTGCCGAAAAGCCGCGAAACGGCTTGGGTGGGCGTGAACGGCATCGGGCAGGCGGTAGAATTGCTAACCCTGATTCGGGAACGCTTTGCCGAACGTCTGTGCAGTTTTGAATTGATCAGCCGCTTTGCTTTGGAGCTGTCGTCCGTATACAGCGGTATTACGCCGCCGACCGATGCGCCATGGCACATTCTGTTGGAATTGGCCGACTCGCTTTCCCGTGGCGATTTGGCCGACCTGTTGGCCGAAACCTTGACGGAGCATGGTTTCGACAACAGTATTTTGGCTCAGTCGGAAAGCGGGCGGCGCGATATGTGGACGTTGCGCGAAAACATTTCTGCCGCCCAACGCCGTCTCGGCGCGAGTATCAAACACGACATCGCCATGCCGATTGCGCGGGTGGGTGAATTTGTCGCCAACTGCGGCCATGCCTTACAGGCGGCTTTTGCGGGCATAGACATCGTGGTATTCGGTCATTTGGGCGACGGCAGCCTGCATTACAACACTTTCCTGCCGCAAACTGCGGGCAACGGTGTTTATGTTTATGAAGACGCAGTCAATAAGATTGTGTACGAAAACGTGCTGGCCTGCGACGGTACGATTGCCGCCGAGCACGGTATAGGCCAAGTGAAAAACCATTGGCTGCCGCGCGTGCGGAGCACTGCCGAAATCGCCCTGATGCGGGCGGTCAAGGCCGCTTTCGACCCGCACAATATGATGAATCCGAACAAACTTTTGCCGGAGCAGCCGTAATGTGCAAACGCCTTATCCGCCATGCCGCCTGCCTGCTGTTTTTGTCGTTCCCCGCATTGGCGGCAGCTTTCGACTGGCATACGCCGGCAATGGACAGCCGTTTGTGGAAAATCAGTAAGGCTGGCCAGCCCGATTCTTATCTTTTGGGAACGCACCACGTCGGCCGCAGCGGCGATATTTTGCCCGACAACATCCGCCGCATCCTGTAGCAAAGCGACCGGCTGATAACCGAAGTCGCCATGCCGTCCAAGCCCGATGCCGCGTACAGCCGCGATGTGGCCGCGATGCGCGGGCGCGCTTTTCAAAACGGCGGGCGGAAATTGTCGTCCGTTATCGGCTCGGAGAATGTCGCCGCCTTGAAAAAACGCCTGAGTGCCTATCCCGCCACCGCCGCATCAGCCGCCGGTTTGGACGATATGACACCTTGGGGTGCGCTGATGCTGCAGGCTTCCGTCAAGCCGCAGGGCTTTCAGACGGCCTCAGGCATAGACCGCCTGCTTGCCCGTGCCGCCGAGCAATACCGCATACCCGCCGACAGTTTGGAGCGTTATCAGGACATCACGCGTCCTTATGAAACCCTGCCGACCGCGCGCATTGCCGAACTCATCGCCGCGAATAACCGCCATCCCGAACAAACCGCCGCCCAAATCGAACGGCAATACGCACTGTATCATTCAGGCCGTCTGAAAGAACTGATGCGCCTTTCCGCAGACAGCAGCGAATACGGCAAAGGATTGCCGCCGCAGAGCACGGCTTTCTGGCAAAATTGGCTGGAAGAAAGCGTACTGCTGCCGCGCAACCGCGCGTGGCTGCCGAAAATTCTGAACGAACTGCCCAAACGCCGAAACCTGATTGCCGTCGGCATCGCCCACCTGTCCGACGAAAACGGCCTGATTATGCAGTTACGGCGGCAGGGTTATACGGTCGAACCTGTTGCCGAATAGACAAAAGGCCGTCTGAAAGCCCGAAAAACATGATGCAAGAAACCATCGACAAAACCGTATACCTCTACACCGACGGCGCATGCAAAGGCAATCCCGGCGCAGGCGGCTGGGGCGCATTGTTGCGCTACGGCCGGCACGAGAAAGAACTCTTCGGTGGCGAAGCCCAAACCACCAACAACCGCATGGAGCTGACCGCCGTCATCGAAGGCCTGAAGGCCCTGAACCGCCGCAGCCGCATCGAAATCCACACCGACTCGCAATACGTTAAAAACGGCATGGAAAGCTGGATACACGGCTGGAAGAAAAACGGCTGGAAAACCGCCGCCAAACAGCCGGTCAAAAACGAAGACCTGTGGCGCGAACTCGACCGCCTGTGCGGCGAACACGACATCGTTTGGCGGTGGGTAAAAGGTCATGCGGGGCATATGGACAACGAACGTGCGGATGCATTGGCCAACCGCGGCGCGGCAGCCGCAGTAGGGCGGTCATAATGGGACACAGGTACTTCATTTTTACAAAAAACGGCTTACTCCGGTTTGACTGCCTTCATACAAGGTATTCTGCTATATGATAGGAAGTTGACGGTTTCGGCGGTTGCCGAATATCAAGATGAGTTTATCCGTTTTTATCGGGAGACAAACGCCTGATTTTCAAACGTGGCGGAAAAAAATGAAAACTTGTTTTTCAGACGGCCTCCCGACCGATTTCAACATCATCCAACCACAAGGAAACCTCATGAAATTTTTTTGGATAGTTATCCTGTTGCTGTTGTCGCCCTTATTGGCACTGCTGTTTTTCCGTAAAAACGGCAGTCAGGCTATGCCGTCCGACAAATCCGACGCACTGCTTGGGCATACCGGGCCATCCGTATTGCCGGAAGAGTCCGGATATTCGCGAGAAGCAGACGACGAGTCTGCCGAAGCACTGTTCAGGCAATGGTTGGGCGTTATCTACCGCGACAAACCCGAGGAAGTCGATGCCATCATTGCCAACTTGGAAGAAAACGCCGATGATGAGGAAGAATTGGACTACGGCAGCATCATTGAAAGCTTCTTTTTGCTGCACAATAATTTGAATGACACCGAGCATCTGTTTTCCGTAGATTGGAAAGACGGGGAAAGCTTTATCGACTTTATTGCCGACATCGCCGACCGCTTCAACGCCAAACTGGCATGGAGCGAAGAGCAAATGGAAGAAGCGCTGCCCGACCAACTGGCCTTGGCCGCCTATCCCGTTCTGCTGGCTGCCGGCGCCGTCCTCTACAGCGTGCAAACCGGCGGCGACTACTACACATTCATTGCCGTCCCGCAACAGGATGCGGCCGATTTCGAGCACGCCTCCGAACAATACGGGTTGCAAATATGGCGTGCGGACTCCGAACCCGAATTTTGAATAAGGATGCAGGCCGTCTGAAAACATGACATTCCGCCCTGTCCGGAATATCCCTTTAACCTTCTTTCAGACGGCCTTTTGCATCTTGGGAGCGCATTCTGCCGACACGCAAGCCGTCATGCCAAGAAAACAAAATTATGCTAAACTCGCCGTTTTGTTTTCCGTCCCGCAGAACGGGGCTTCCATATCGAACGGGCTTTGGCCCATACACACCGACTAACTGAAAAAATTAAGGGTTTACGATGAGCGTAACACTAGAAACACTTGAAAACCTGGAACGCAAAGTAACGCTGTCCCTGCCTTGGAGCAGCATCAACGCAGAATGCGACAAGCGTTTGAAACAAACCGCGCGCAAAGCCCGCATCGACGGCTTCCGCCCCGGCAAAGCCCCCTTGTCGATGATTCAATCCATGTACGGCGCCAGCATCCAAAACGACGTCATGAACGAATTGGCACAAAAAGTATTCTTCGACACCGCCGTTGCAGAAGGCTGGAAAATCGCCGGTATGCCGCGTTTGGAAGGCGTTGAGGGTCAAGACGACAAAGAAAACTTCTTGTTCTCCGGCGTATTCGAAGTCTTCCCCGAAGTGAAAGTCGGCGATTTGTCCGGTCAGGAAGTTGAAAAAGTGACCGCCTCCGTCGGCGATGCGGAAGTTGAAAAAACCATCGACATCCTGCGTCAGCAACGCACCCGCTTCAACCACACCGAACGTGCGGCCAAAGACGGCGACCGCGTCATCATCGACTTCGCAGGCAAAATCGACGGCGAAGCCTTTGCCGGCGGTTCTGCCGAAAACTACGCCTTCGTATTGGGTCAAGGCCAAATGCTGCCCGAGTTTGAAGCAGGCGTGAACGGCCTGAAAGAAGGCGAAAGCAAAGACGTTGAAGTAAACTTCCCCGAAGACTACCATGGCAAAGAAGTTGCCGGTAAAACCGCCGTCTTCACCATTACCGTGCGCAACGTAGCCGAGCCGGTGCTGCCGGAAGTAGACGAAGTCTTCGCCAAAGCCTTGGGCATTGCCGACGGCAACATCGAAACCATGCGCGCGGAAGTGAAGAAAAACGTTGAACGCGAAGTAAAACGCCGCGTAGACAGCCAAAACAAAGAAGCTGCAATGGAAGCACTGCTTGCCGTGAGCGAATTGCAGGTGCCGAACGCCCTAATTAATGAAGAAGCCGCCCGACTGGCTGCGGAAATGAAGCAGAACTTCATCAACCAAGGCATGGCCGATGCGAAAAATTTGGATTTGCCGCTCGATATGTTTAAAGAACAGGCCGAACGCCGCGTCAAGTTGGGTCTGATTCTGGCCGAAGTCGTACAAGCCAACGGATTGGAACCGAGCAAAGAGCAAATCGACGCAGTTATCGCTGACTTTGCCGAAAGTTACGAAGATCCGCAGGAAGTCATCGATTGGTATCACGCAGACAACAGCCGCCTGCAAGGCCCGACTTCCTTGGCTGTTGAAGCCAATGTAACCGACTTTGTACTGGGCAAAGCCAAAGTAACCGAAAAAGCTTTGTCGTTCGACGAAGTCATGGGCAACCAAGCCTAAGGCCGTCTGAAAAGCGAAACAAGCACCGAAGCTGCCGATGCGCTTTGGTGCTTTTTAAACAAAAGGAGCCGAGATGTTTCCCGAAATTACCAACAACACCCTGATTCCTACCGTTATCGAACAAAGCGGGCGCGGTGAAAGGGCTTTCGATATTTACTCACGCCTGTTGAAAGAACGCATCATCTTCCTGGTCGGCCCCGTTACCGACCATACGGCGAATCTGGTTGTGGCGCAAATGCTGTTTTTGGAAAGCGAAAATCCCGATAAAGATATTTTCTTTTACATCGACTCGCCCGGAGGATCGGTAACCTCCGGTATGTCGGTGTTCGATACCATGAATTTCATTAAGCCGGACGTATCCACCCTGTGCCTCGGCCAGGCTGCCAGCATGGGCGCATTCTTGCTGTCTGCCGGTGCGAAAGGCAAACGATTCGCTCTGCCGAACAGCCGCATCATGATTCACCAGCCACTGATTAGCGGCGGCTTGGGCGGACAGGCTTCCGATATCGAGATTCATGCCCGCGAACTGATTAAACTCAAGCAGAAACTGAACGAATTGCTGGCCAAGCATACCGGCCAGCCTTTGGAAAAAGTCGAACGGGATACCGACCGCGACAATTTCATGTCTTCCGAAGCCGCCAAAGAATACGGCCTGATTGACGAAGTCATCGCCACCCGCGCGGATGCTTTTAAAGCAATGAGCAAATAAACCGGAAATTCCCAGGGATAACCTGTTTGATATAAGAAGGCCGTCTGAAACATATCTTTCAGACGGCCTTTCCTTATTGATTTACCGATAGCGGACGAACATATTCCGATATGGGGTGTGCATCAAAATAATACGGTTTGGCAGGGGGAGACGGGACGTACGTTTTTTTATTGACCATGCAAACTAACTATAACAGACCAAGTTTGGTGGGAGCCAATCCGATACGGCCGCAGGATTTCATCCCAACCACACATTAAGTATCGAAACAGAACGCCGTATCGTTTACCCTTTTAAAGTAGCGGCGATGAATTCTTCCTGTTTCGCTTTGGCGCGGCCGCTGTCTATGGCCTCCCTCGCCGCAGCCATGCCTTCCGTCAGGGAGGAGGTGACATTGCCGGCATATAGCGCGGCGGCGGCGTTGAGCAGCACGATATCCCGAGCCGCGCCTGCTTCACCTGCCAGCACGGCGTTCATCATGGACAGCGATTCCCGGCTGTCGGCTACCTTGATTTCATCTAAATTTCGCCGCAACGGCAGACCGAACTGTCCGGGTGAAATGGTGTATTCGCGGATGGTGCCGTCTTTCAGTTCGGCCACATAAGTTTCGCCTGTGAGGGTGATTTCATCCAGGCCGTCCGAACCGCAAACAACCAAAACATGTTGCGAACCCAGTTGTTGCAGAACGCGCGAGAGGATGCCGCACAAATCTTTGTGAAACACGCCTAAAAGTTGGTTGGGCGCACCCGCCGGATTGGTTAGGGGGCCCAAGATGTTGAAAATACTTCGGAAGCCGAGGGAACGGCGCACGGGGGCAACGTAGCGCATGGCACTGTGGTGGTTGGGTGCGAACATAAAACCGATGCCGATTTCTTCAATGGTTCGGGCTACTTGTTCGGGCGACAAATCGGTTTTCGCGCCCATTTGCTCGACGACGTCGGCAGCGCCGCTGGATGAGGAAACGGAACGGCCGCCGTGCTTGGCTACTTTCGCACCGGCAGCCGCGGCGACGAACATGGCCGTGGTGGAAATATTGAAGGTTTTCGCACCATCGCCGCCTGTGCCGACGATATCGACCAGCCCGTTTTTGTCTGCTACGGGAACGGGGGTGGCAAATTCGCGCATCACGGCTGCGGCCGCAGTGATTTCGGAAACCGTTTCGACTTTAATCCTCAGGCCGGTCAGGATGGCGGCAATCTGTTCGGGCGGCACTTGGCCGCTCATGATTTGACGCATCAAATCGGTCATTTCGTCGTAAAACAATTCGTTATTGCTAATCAGGCGTTCGATGGCTTGTTGCGGAGTAATCATAGCAGTTTCTTTCTTGTGATGGGTTGTAACAGGGCGGTGTTGCCTCGAATCACCGCCCGGTATCGAATGTGGGTCGGAGATGCCGCTATGTCTTTGGCCGTCTGAAAGCGGCGTTGGCTTGGCGGAAAGGATGAGATTATAGCGGCTACCCAGTTTGTGCGTAAGAAAGGCCGTCTGAAACGCTGCCCCGTTTTTTTAGACGGCCTCAGGCATGGGGTGGTCATGATATTGAAAACGCGACAAACCGGCTTTGCGGTTTGATTTGGAAAATATGTTAAGCCGATATGGTTGCGGCCGTTTCAAGGCAGGCTGTGCTTTTGTATGAGTCCTCAGATAGGAAAAGGCCGTCTGAAAACGGGAAATATGTTTTCAGACGGCCTCCGGATGAATGGGATTTAGCCCAAGTTATGCGCGTTTGCGGAATTCGCCGGTACGAGTGTCGATTTCGACTTTGTCGCCGTTTTCCACGTAGGACATGACTTGGATTTCGGTGCCGCCGACCAGACGGGCGCTTTTCATCACCTTGCCCGAAGTGTCGCCTTTAACGGCAGGTTCGGTGTATTCGACTTCGCGCACGATGATGGTGGGCAGTTCCACGGAAATTGGGTTGCCTTCGTAGAAGGTTACTTCGCATACGTCTTCCATGCCTTCGACGATGAATTTCAGCGCGTCGCCGATGTTGTCGGCTTCGATTTCGTATTGGTTGAATTCTTCGTCCATGAAGACGTACATCGGGTCGGCAAAATAGCTGTAAGTACAGTTTTTGCGGGCCAGGATGACGACGTCGAATTTGTCGTCGGCTTTATAGATGTTTTCGGAAGCCGCGCCGGTCAGCAGGTTTTTCAGTTTCATGCTGACTTTGGCGGAAGAGCGGCCGCCTTTGATGTATTCGGTTTTCTGTACCACCATCGGGTCGTTGCCGACCATGAATACGTTGCCTGCGCGCAGTTCTTGTGCGGTTTTCATGTTGCTGTTCCAATTCTGAAAGGTTTAAAAATCAAAGCGCGCCATTTTAGCGGTGTTTGATAAAGTTGGCTAGTTTTTCCGTTGCCGTTTGTTGCCTGAACAGGCCGTCCCGCCAGCTTTCCGCCACAGCCGCCCATCGGCTGTGCCCGTGGCACAGTGTTTGCCAGTATTGCAGCCGCTGATGCGGGTTCAGACGGCCTTTGCCGTTCAATTCTTCGGACAGCGCGCGATGGGCTGTTGCCAATTCGGATGGGAATAGGGGATATATCTGCCGCCAAAATGCCGACAATTTGTCCAAATGCGCTATTTCGTCCTGCGGATAGATGTGCCAGAAAAACGGTTTGCCTGTTAGTTGGGCACGGACGAAGCTATCCTCGCCGCGTACAATCAGGCCGTCTGAAAAATGCAGTAGGCGGTCAAACTCATCCTGAGGGACAAACGGTATCCGAACCATCCGGACAGGGCCGGTTTGCATGCTGTCGCCGTCGCTCGTCAAACAGTCCGAAGGAATGGCGGAGGCCTGTTTCAGGCTGTCGATAATCTGTCCTCCCGCCAACAGCAGGGTTATCGGCTCGCCTGCGTCCTGCCACATTCTCAGCCAATCCGCCCATATCGGGCTTCGGTAGCCGAACAGCAGCCATTCCGGTGCATTTTTGAACGGCAGCCCCAGTCGTTTTCTGAAGACATCGGTGTCAAAATCAATCAGTTCGGCATAGTTTTTTTCGCGGAGTAGACCGCCGCTGCGTTCGTCAAAACCCATCAGCCAGAAATATTTCGCCGTTCCGTCGGTTTGCGGGGACGGTTTGCCGTGCATGGCCACAGCCCAATCCTCCGCACTCAGGTATTCCCAGTTCAGCCATAAGGCGTTTTGATCGCGTATATTTTTTTTCACGGCATCAGGAAGGCGGCAGCCGAAAGTTTCGATGACTATGTCGGCACGGTAAGGCCATTGCGGCCATTCTTCCCCTTCCCGCCAAACTTTCAGATCTATACCCGAATAACGGCAGGGAAGGGCGGGCAGGTCCGGGCATAAAGTACGCAAAGCAGTTTCATCGTCGAGCCACAACGTTACCTGCCAACCCAATTCGTTATGTAAAATGCGCGACAAGCGCCAGCTGACGCCGATGTCGCCGAAGTTGTCGATAACGGTGCAAAATAAATGACAGCAAAGAGTATCAGAATGAGGCATTGTGCGGATCTTTATATTCAAGCGGACAGCGGCGCGGTTTTACGCCGATTTACCGTTTTGTCAAGCGTGAAACAGCAATAAAATGCCATTTATCCACATTGACAAAAATAATTGCCGATATCGTAAGGAAATTTCATTTATCATACTTGACAAGGTAAAAAATAGCATAAAGCATTGTATATAAATAAAAATATATATTGCTTATTTTTTAAGCAAATTAAGGGCAGGTAATGATTCAACAGCAAAAGCCCTTGTCGCCCACACTGTATCCACAAAGTTATCCACAGATTTTGTGGGCAACTCAAAGACGCCTTGTTTTATCGGGAAATTTGTTAAAAAATGACAAGGAACTGAACCTGTTTGGCAGTGATAACTGCAGATTCTTTGCTCGGATACGCTTTCCCCAATAACCGTTTTGCTTCCTTATATTGAAGGCGTAATATGTACGGATGATAAATATATCTATAAAAAACAGTGTGATGATTTATTTTTATGCTTAAATTGGAGAAAATGGCTTGCCAATTTTTTCGAAACGTCGCATAATGCCCGCTTCTTTCAGCCGGTGTAGCTCAGTTGGTAGAGCACCTGACTTGTAATCAGGGGGTCGCGAGTTCGAATCCTGCCGCCGGCACCAAATTTAAAAGCAGCCTTTTAAAGGCTGCTTTTTTCATTTACTTTTCTGCTGCAAAGGCCGTCTGAATTTTTCATGGTTTAAATTCAGACGGCCTTTACGTTGTTTCAAACAATGCCGGTTTGAATCCTTCAAATTTACTTTTGCTCAATTTAATTTAGCATAAATCAAGTCCTACTTTGCAAAGATTGACAAAAAATGGCGGTGTAAAGTATAAACGGCCTGTCGCAATACCGATGGGCAGCTGCCCGTCAAATAAGACGATGTTAAAAGAAAAACCTTAAAGAAAGAGTAGAACTTATGAACCCCATGTATATCACCTTCGCCATTTATCTGGTGGCGGTTTTGCTGATCGGCTTGGCCGCGTATTTCTCAACCCGAAATTTCGACGACTATATTTTGGGCGGCCGCAGCTTGGGCCCGTTTGTAACGGCCATGTCTGCCGGTGCGTCCGATATGTCGGGCTGGCTCTTGATGGGCTTGCCCGGCGCGATTTATTTAAGCGGTTTGAATGAGGCTTGGATTGCCATCGGTTTGGTTATCGGTGCCTATTTCAACTGGCTTTTGGTGGCGGGCCGTTTGCGCGTGCATACCGAGTATGCCAACAATGCGCTGACGTTGCCGGATTATTTCTTCCACCGTTTTGGTGCAGGCGGCCATTTGATGAAGGTGGTTTCTGCAATTATTATATTGTTTTTCTTCACAATTTATTGTGCTTCCGGCATTGTGGCCGGCGCAACTCTGTTCCAAAGCCTGTTTGAAGGCATGACTTACACCCAAGCCATGTGGCTGGGTGCGGGTGCGACCATTGCCTATACTTTCTTGGGCGGTTTCTTAGCGGTCAGCTGGACGGATACGCTACAAGCTTCTTTGATGATTTTTGCGCTGATTTTGACGCCGGTAATGGTGTATTTGGGCTTGGGCGGTGCGGATCAGATGTCTGCCGCGATTCAGAGCGTTGCCGCAGGAACAGGCAAGGAATACGGCAGTCTGTTTGCGGGGACAACCGTTATCGGCATTATTTCCACTGCCGCATGGGGCTTGGGCTATTTCGGCCAACCGCACATTTTGGCGCGCTTTATGGCGGCTGAAAGCGCGAAATCGCTGGTGTCCGCACGCCGTATCGGTATGACTTGGATGATTTTGTGTTTGGCAGGTGCGGTGGCTGTAGGCTATTTCGGCATCGCTTATTTTGGTGCGCATCCGGAGCATGTCAATGAAATGCACGGCAACCACGAACGCATCTTCATCGCCTTGTCTACCCTGTTGTTCAACCCTTGGATTGCCGGCATTATTTTGAGTGCGATTTTGGCTGCCGTGATGTCCACTTTGTCTTGTCAGTTGCTGGTATGCTCCAGCGCGATTACAGAAGACTTTTACAAAGGCTTTTTGCGCAAAAACGCGCCGCAGTCAGAATTGGTGTGGATTGGTCGTCTGATGGTGTTGGCGATTGCTATTATCTCGATTCTGATTGCTTCCGATCCGAACAGCAAAGTGTTGGGTTTGGTGTCTTATGCGTGGGCAGGCTTTGGTGCGGCGTTCGGTCCGGTGGTGATTTTGTCGGTATTGTGGAAACGTATCACGGCATACGGCGCGCTGTCCGGCATGATTGCCGGTGCGCTGACTGTGGTGGCATGGGCCGAGTGGGTTAAAAAACCTGCTTTGGCAGCACATGAAACCGGTCTTTTAACCATGTATGAAATCGTCCCCGGTTTTATCGCCTGCTTGATTGTCGCTATTGTTGTTTCACTTATCGGCAAAGAGCCGTCTCGTGAAATCCAAGAACGTTTTGAAAAAGCCGATGCCGATCACCGTGCGGCGAAGTAGTCCCTTTTCAGACGGCCTGTATCTGCAGGCCGTCTGAAACATTTTATGACAGGAATATTGTCATAACTCAAAGTAAGCCCCTTGTTTCTAACCGTTAAATTTATTACGATGTTATAAATTTCAGACGGCCTTCCGCTGTGTAGGAAAGGCTGTCTGAAAACGCTACCGAAACCTTTTGGAGAACCTGAAATGTTCGATTTTGCCTTTCCCAACCAAACCCCATTGCGCCAAGCCGTTACCGATGCCTACCGCCGCGACGAAATCGAGGCCGTGCAGGATATGCTGCAACGCGCCCAAATGAGCGACGAAGAACGTAAAAACGCCGACGAACTGGCGCGCCGCCTCGTTACCCAAGTGCGTGCCAACCGCACCAAAGCCAGCGGCGTGGATGCGCTGATGCACGAATTTTCCCTGTCGAGCGAAGAGGGTGTGGCACTGATGTGTCTGGCCGAAGCCCTGCTGCGTATTCCCGATGCCGAAACCCGCAACAAACTTATTCAAGACAAACTGTCCGAAGGCAACTGGCGCAGCCACTTGAACAACAGTCCGTCGCTGTTCGTCAATGCCGCCGCGTGGGGCTTGCTGATTACCGGCAAACTTACTACTCCGAACAATGACGACACTTTGGGCGCGGCCTTGACCCGCCTGCTGGGCAAAGGCGGCGCACCGCTTATCCGCCAAGGCGTGAATTACGCCATGCGCCTGCTGGGTAAGCAGTTCGTTACCGGGCAAACCATCGAAGAAGCCCTGCAAAACGGCAAAGAGCGCGAAAAAATGGGCTATCTTTATTCTTTCGACATGCTGGGCGAAGCAGCCTTTACCCAAGAAGATGCCGACCGCTATTACAACGACTACGTTCAGGCCATCCACGCCATCGGCAAGGACGCGGCCGGAAAAGGCATATATGAAGGCAACGGCATTTCCGTCAAACTTTCCGCCATCCACCCGCGTTATTCGCGCGCCCAACACGGCCGTGTGATGAGCGAACTGCTGCCGCGCCTGAAAGAACTCTTCCTGCTGGGCAAACAATACAATATAGGTATCAACATCGACGCCGAAGAAGCCAACCGCTTGGAACTTTCGCTCGACCTGATGGAGGCATTGGTTTCCGATCCCGATTTGGCCGGATACAACGGCATCGGCTTCGTGGTTCAGGCCTATCAGAAACGTTGCCCCTTCGTTATCGATTATTTAATTGACCTTGCCCGCCGCAATAATCAGAAGCTGATGATTAGGCTGGTCAAAGGCGCGTATTGGGACAGCGAAATCAAATGGGCGCAAGTGGACGGCATGGACGGCTACCCGCTCTATACCCGCAAAGTCCACACCGATATTTCCTATCTGGCCTGTGCGCGCAAACTTCTGGACGCGCAAGATGCCGTGTTCCCGCAATTCGCCACCCACAACGCCTACACGCTGGCTGCGATTTACCAAATGGGCAAAGGCAAAAACTTCGAACACCAATGCCTGCACGGTATGGGCGAAACGCTGTACGACCAAGTGGTCGGCCCGCAAAACCTCGGCCGCCGCGTGCGCGTGTACGCCCCTGTCGGCACGCACGAAACCCTGCTCGCCTATCTGGTGCGCCGCCTGTTGGAAAACGGCGCGAACACTTCGTTCGTCAATCAGATTGTCGATGAAAACATCAGTATCGACACGCTCATCCGCAGCCCGTTCGAAACCATCGCCGAACAGGGCATACACCTGCATCCCGCATTGCCGCTGCCGCGCAACTTATACGGTGAAGGCCGTCTGAATTCCAAAGGCATCGACCTGAGCAACGAAAACGTTCTGCAACAACTGCAAGAAAAACTCAACGAATCGGCCGCGCAATCCTACCGCGCCGCATCCATCATCAATGGCGAAGCACGCACGGCACAGGATGAACAGCCGGTGAAAAATCCGGCCGACCACAACGATGTTGTAGGTACGGTCAGCTTTGCCGATGCCGCCTTGGCACAGGAAGCCGTCGCCACTGCCGTGGCCGCCCAAACCTCTTGGCAGGCGACACCGGCCGCCGAGCGCGCCGCCGCCCTGCGCCGTTTTGCCGACCTGCTTGAAGAACACATGCCGCAACTGATGATGCTGGCCGTACGCGAAGCGGGCAAAACCCTGAACAATGCCATCGCCGAAGTGCGCGAAGCCGTCGATTTCTGCCGCTACTACGCCGATCAGGCCGAGCAAACCCTGCCGGCGGACAGCCGCAGCGTCGGCACAATCGTCGCCATCAGCCCGTGGAACTTCCCGTTGGCCATCTTTACCGGCGAAGTCGTGGCCGCGCTGGCCGCAGGCAATACCGTCGTGGCCAAACCGGCCGAACAAACCGGCCTGATTGCCCATTATGCCGTCAAACTCATGCATGAAGCCGGCATTCCCGCCGAAGCCTTGCAACTCGTTTTGGGTGCAGGCGACGTCGGCGCGGCACTCACGCAAGACGAGCGTATCGGCGGCGTGATTTTCACTGGTTCGACCGAAGTTGCACGCCTGATCAACCAAACCCTGGCCAAACGCAGCGACAATCCTGTACTGATTGCCGAAACCGGCGGCCAAAACGCCATGATAGTGGACAGCACCGCGTTGCCCGAACAAGTTTGCCTGGACGTGCTCAACTCCGCCTTCGACAGCGCGGGACAACGCTGTTCCGCCTTGCGCATCCTGTGCGTTCAAGAAGATGTCGCCGACAAGATGATCGCCATCATCAAAGGCGCGATGGACGAATTGGTCGTCGGTAAACCCGTGCAGCTCACCACCGACGTAGGCCCCGTCATCGATGCCGAAGCGCAGCAAAACCTGCTCGCGCACATCGAAAAAATGAAATCTGCCGCCAAGTCCTTCCATGAAGTCAAACTGGCTGCCGACGTCGATCCGCAAAACGCCACCTTTGTCCGCCCGATTTTGTTCGAACTGAACGACTTGTCCGAACTGAAACGCGAAGTGTTCGGCCCCGTGCTGCACGTCGTCCGTTACCGTGCCGGCGAACTCGACAGCCTGCTCGACCAAATCAACGGCAAAGGCTACGCCCTGACCCACGGTATCCACAGCCGTATCGATGAAACCGTAAACCACATCTGCAACCGCATCGAAGCGGGCAACGTATATGTGAACCGCAACATTGTCGGCGCGGTTGTGGGCGTACAGCCGTTCGGCGGCCACGGCCTGTCCGGCACCGGCCCCAAAGCGGGCGGCCCCTTCTACCTGCAACGCTTATGCCGTCTGAACGGCTGGATTGCGCCCGAACTGACCAAAATCGGCGAAGCGGACGAAGCCGCCCTGAAACGGCTCGAGGCCGTCCTGCACGAACTGTCGCTGAATCAGCAGGAAAAACTTGATGCCGCCGCCGCATTGGGACAGGCGCGTTTCCGTACCCTGCGCAACGCCGAAGCCGTTTTGCCCGGCCCGACCGGCGAACGCAACGCCGCAAGCTGGCGCGCACCGAAACGCGTTTGGCTGTACGGCGGCGGCCTGGCCGCATCGTTTGATGCGCTGGCGCAACTGGCCGCATCCGGTATCACCGCCGTCGTGTCCGACCAACACCCGTTGGCCGCTTACTCCGGCCAATTGGACGGCTTGCTGGAAGTGTCCGCCACACCTGCATCTTCGGCCATCAGCCATGTTGCCGCACTCGAACCGCTGCCTGCCGAACTCAAACAGGCACTGGCCGAAAGCGGCGGCGCGCTGATCCGCATCCTGCCGTCTGAAAACGGTTTGGACGTCCTGCAGGTGTTTGAAGAAATCTCTTGCAGCATCAACACCACGGCCGCAGGCGGTAACGCCAGCCTGATGGCGATGGGCGACTGATGCCTGATTGAGCCATAAAGAAAAGGCCGTCTGAAAACATTTTTTCGGTTTTCAGACGGCCTTTATTGTTGAAAGAGGCAGGATAGCGTCATGAATCCGCCGCCGTACCGTTATATGCTGGGCAAACGGATTTTTTGCGATACCCGTTGATGGCTTACATCTGAAACGGAAATTAAAGGAAGACGGAAAGTATCATGCCATGAAAAAGGATTTCATCGTTTACGGCCAAGAACAGAGGGATATTGTGGCAGGCGGCATCTCGGCGGTGGCAGCCGTTTTGCTGGAAGGCAGCGAAGAAAGTAAGCGTTCTTTGTTGTTTTGTCTGGATTATTACCTCGATCCTTATTACGGCTGCCTGCATCCTGATTCGGATGGGATTTTTATTTTATTACAGCAATGTTTTCTAACCGAACCCTCGTCGGAAGTTAGGGCGGATATCATGCAGTTGCTAAGTGATTATTGCGATTGCCCTTTAGATGTGTTGCGGCGGTATCTGCCAGATGTTCCCAAAGAGTGGAGGGAAGATGTATTGCGCCTGTTGGCAGAACCTTGAGGCACCTGCCTGTGCAGAGACTTTTGATGTGGGTCAGATAGAGCCGTTTTGTAGCGGCAATTTGGATGTGTGATATACTCAGGAAGAGTAGAATTCTCATGGGGACGTTATATTTCTAAAGCATTCACGAAAGCATGTCCCCATATCCCTTCCCCTCGAATTAAGGAGTTCAGTATGAAAGCAGCACGTTTTTACGATAAAGGCGACATCCGCATCGAAGACATCCCCGAACCGACCGTCGCCCCCGGCACCGTTGGCATCAACGTCGCCTGGTGCGGCATCTGCGGTACCGACCTGCACGAATTTATGGAAGGTCCGATTTTCATTCCGCCCTGCGGCCATCCGCATCCGATTTCCGGTGAGTCCGCGCCCGTAACGATGGGACACGAGTTCTCTGGCGTGGTTTATGCCGTCGGCGAAGGCGTGGACGATATTAAAGTCGGCCAACACGTTGTGGTCGAACCTTACATCGTGCGCGATGACGTGCCGACCGGCCTAGGCAGCAACTACCACCTCTCCAAAGACATGAACTTCATCGGCTTGGGCGGTTGCGGCGGCGGCTTGTCTGAAAAAATCGCCGTCAAACGCCGCTGGGTGCATCCGATTTCCGATAAAATCCCATTAGACCAAGCCGCTTTGATTGAACCTCTGTCCGTCGGCCATCACGCCTACGTCCGCAGCGGCGCGAAAGAAGGCGACGTGGCATTGGTCGGCGGCGCAGGCCCGATCGGTTTGCTGCTTGCCGCCGTGTTGAAAGCCAAAGGCATCAAAGTCATCATCACCGAATTGAGCAAAGCGCGCAAAGACAAAGCCCGCGAATCCGGCGTTGCCGACTACATCCTCGACCCGTCCGAAGTCGATGTCGTCGAAGAAGTGAAAAAACTGACCAACGGCGAAGGCGTGGATGTCGCATTCGAATGCACCAGCGTGAACAAAGTTCTGGATACTTTGGTTGAAGCGTGCAAGCCCACGGCCAATTTGGTTATTGTCTCCATCTGGAGCCACCCCGCTACCATCAACGTCCACAGCGTCGTGATGAAAGAGCTGGACGTGCGCGGCACCATCGCCTACTGCAACGACCACGCCGAAACCATCAAATTGGTGGAGGAGGGCAAAATCAACCTCGAACCTTTCATCACCCAGCGCATCAAGCTGGACGAGCTGATTTCCGAAGGCTTCGAGCGTTTGATTCACAACAACGAATCCGCCGTGAAAATTATCGTTAATCCGAACCTGTAATATAAACGGGAAAAACTAAAAAGGCCGTCTGAAAAATCGTTTCAGACGGCCTTCATACTGTTTCAAGCGATTCAGCGTACTACTTTTTCATCGGGCAGTACCAGATTCAGCACAATGGCCAAAATCGCGCACAGACCCACGCCCGCAAAGCTGACGTTGCCGACCTTCACCAGCATCCCGCCCACGCCTGTGGTCAAAACCGAGCTGACAATCACCAGGTTTTTCGGTTTCATCAAATCTACTTGTGCGTCTATCAGTGTTTTCAGGCCGAGCGAGGCAATTGTGCCAAACAGCAGAATCATCACGCCGCCCATCACAGGCAGGGGAATCGAGCCGAGGAAGGCGTTGAATTTGCCGAAAAAGGCCATGCAGATGGCGAATACCGCAGCCCAAGTCATGATGACGGGATTGCTGTTTTTCGTCAGCATCACCGCGCCGGTAACTTCGCCGTAGGTCGTTACCGGCGGCCCGCCGATTAAGCCCGCCACGCATACGCCCAAGCCGTCGCCAGCCAGCGTCCTCTGCAGGCCTGGGTCGGCCGCGTAGTCTTCGCCCGTTACCTTGCCCACGGCCAATACGCCGCCGATATGCTCGATTGCGGGCGCAATTGCCACCGGCAGCATAAACAACGCCGCCTGCCAGTTGATTTCCGGCTTGTGGAATTCGGGTGCGGCAAACCATTTGGCTGCCGCGACATTTGCCGTATCCACCATACCCAGCATCCAGGCCAGCAGATAACCCGATGTTACACCGATTAAAATCGGCACCAGCTTCATCATCCGGCTGCCGAATACGGCAATCACCACGGTAACGGCAAAAGTAAAGCCCGACAGCATCAATGATTGCACGTAATCGTATTTTTGCTCACCGCCTGCCTGCCCCATCGCCATCTGCCCGGCCACGGCGGCCACCGACAGGCCGATAACCATAATCACCGGCCCTATGACCACCGGTGGCAGCAGCTTGTGCACCGCATCCAAACCGCGCCATTTCACCAGTGCGGCAAAAACGAAATACATGAAGCCTGCCGCAAACAGGCCGAACATCGTGCCGCCCATGCCCCATTCCTGTATGGAGTAAATAATCGGTGTGATAAAGGCAAACGAAGAACCCAAAAAAATCGGCACTTTGCGGCCGGTAAGCAGTTGGAACAGCAGCGTACCGATGCCCGCGCCCAAAAGCGCCATGGCGGGGTTCAAGCCCGTCAGCAACGGTACCAGAACCATTGCGCCGAAAGCGACAAATAAAATCTGCGCCCCCGCCACCGCTTGTTTCAAATATTGCATGATGACACTTTCTTTACAAAAACACGGCAGATTATAACGGTTGCCTGCCGCAAGGCAAAATCCTTCTTCAAGCTGTGCCGCATTTTGATGCGATGAGGCCGTCTGAAAACCTGTTTTCTAAGTTTTCAGACGGCCTCACGCCGCTTGGTGCAAGTTTTAATTTTCGGCAAATTTATTTAATTTTTGCTATGGTTTCGTTCTACCTTGCCGTATGATGCGCGCCGTGCCGCATGGTTCGGTGCTAAAACATCCAATTTAAAACGAAAACGGAGAATATCGTGTTCCCCCAACCTTTTTCCCTGAAACGGTTGCTGCCTTAGGCGGCTGTTTTACTGCTGGCCGGCTGCGCCACCACCATCCGCCCGACCGACACCCTGCGCTGGCGCGGCAAAGACATCAGCGATTTTATCGCCGAGCGCGCCCACCGCATGCCCGATATCGTACGCCGCGACTGCGTGAAAAATAATGAAGTGCGCAACCTCTATGCCTGGCGCATCGAGCTCTACGAAATCCGTCAGGCCTATGTAGGCCAATCCGGCAATGTGCAGTATTACCAAAACTACCGCCATTACAACGGCTACGAATACCGCATCGTGGTAACCAACACTGACGGCACCATCCTTTCAGTGCGCGATACCGCTTTTGGCAATGTTGAGAAAGAATACGGCTGCGAAGAATACCGCGAAGAGCTCAAGCCGCAAAACACGCCGCAAGCTGCTGATAGTGCGGGAGCTGCCGGTAGCGCAGCCAATAAAGCCAACACGCCGGCCAAGCCCCGTGTGTGGCGCGCCATTGCCATGAATGAAAACAACACCGAAGTTATCTACCCCTCCGCCGCCCACTCCACCGAAGAAGCCGCGAAAGCGGATGCCCTGCGCCAATGCAAACGCGCTTCCGGCAAGCAATGCGGTGTGTGGCAGCGGTTTAGCAATATGTGTTTCGGTATGTCGGTGGGGCAGAAAAACGGCCGACTCACCCATTTTCCCGCTGTTAGCCTAGATGCCCAGCATGCCGACTATGCCGCTATCCAAAACTGCCGCAGCAGCGGCGGCGCGCAATGCGATCTGTTTAAACACAGCGTTTGCGCTCTGCCTTGCGACATCACCAAAAATGGCTGCTATTTCGATCAGCCGCTCTTGGGCAGCTATGGCCATTTCAACGGCAAAGTGAAGCCGGTGGGCTTGAATATGCCGGATAAAGAACTAGACGAAAGTATCCTGAGCATCATCATGCGCCATCCGCGCTAGAGTGGCGTTTGGCAGAAGATACGAAAAGGCTACTTGAAAGTATAAGCTTCAACGCATTTAAAACGAGCTCTGCGCGTTGCTGCGAAGCTGAAATTTCAGGTAGCCTTTTTATGGCCGGAAGCAAATGGGTTAAACCGAGCGATTTGAGCAGGAGAATGCCGGATTGGCCGTGTTGGGCTACGGTTGCTCATCCAACATTTGTTGCAAAGCGACAAACAGGTTGGTGTCGTTGGCGAATTGATGGAAATCGGGACGGTCGGCCAGGAAACGGCGCAGTTCGCCGTATCGTTGCAGGCGGAATAATACCAGCGCATAGAGTTCGTTTTCTATGCCGCTTTCTAACGGGCGGCTCTGCATGAAGCGGCAGAAACCCTCTGAGACCTTTGCAAAATTTCTTTTCCCCAGCAG